>CAZWZC010000019.1:19142-33452 GCA_964638755.1 uncultured Aeromicrobium sp.
CCTTCTCGTCGGCTTCCATCGCGGCGCGCAGTCCAGAGTTGAGGCCCTTGGAGAGGGGCATCGTCTTCGTGGTCGAATCCGTGCTCATGCGGGTGTCCCCTCTTCGACGAGGCTGTTTCTGAACGCGACGTACTCGGCCTTCTGCTCGGCCAGCTCGGGGGTGGCACCGTCGACGTAGACCAGGTCGAACAGGGATTCGAGATCAGGCTCGGGCAGTGCCTTGCACACTGCACGCAGGTGCTTGCCGAGCTCCTCGGCCTCAGCCTCAAGCTCATCGAAGAACGTCTGCGGCGTGCCCTGTACGAGGAGGTATCGCTTGACCCGCTCGATCGGGTCCTTGAGCTTCCAGGTCTCAACCTCGGCGCTCTCGCGATAGCGGGTCGGGTCGTCGGAGGTGGTGTGGGCGCCCATACGGTAGGTGTAGGCCTCGATCAGGGTCGGCCCTTCGCCGTCGCGTGCCTTCTGCATGGCCGCAGCAGTGACGGCGTGGCAGGCAAGCACGTCGTTGCCGTCGACGCGCACACCACGAAAGCCAAACCCACCGGCTCGCTGGGCGATGGGTCCTCGGGTCTGACGGTCAGTCGACGCCGAGATCGCATACTGGTTGTTCTGGCAGAAGAACACGACGGGTGCGTTGAACACCGCAGCCCAGTCGAACGCCTCGTTGACGCTTCCCTGGCTCGTTGCGCCGTCGCCGAAGTAGGCAATGACGGCCGCGTCACGATCAGGGTCGTTGTGCCCGACCGAGCCATCAAGCGTCAGGCCCATCGCATAGCCGGTGGCGTGCAGGGTCTGCGCGCCGATCACGATGCTGTAGAGCGCGAAGCCATTCTCTTTGGGATCCCAGCCGCCGAGCTCAACTCCACGGAAGAGACCGAGGAGCAGCGCCGGGTCAACGCCACGACACAGCGCGACGCCGTGTTCACGATAGGTCGGGAAGGCGAAATCCTGCTTGCGAAGTGCGCGGCCCGAACCGATCTGAGCCGCTTCCTGACCCTGCGCCGGCGCCCACAGGCCAATTTCGCCGTGGCGTTGCAGGGCGTGGGCCTCGAAGTCGATACGCCGCATGAGGAAGAGGTCGCGATAAAGATCGCGGATGCTGTCGTCGTCGCCGTCATAGGCGAAGTCTGCGTGACTGACACGCTCGCCTTCGGGCGTCAGCAGCTGGACAAGCGGGAAGTCGCCCGCAGGATCATCAGCCATGTAGGTGTCTGGCATCGGCACACTCATTTGACTCCCTCAATCACACGGCTGCGGGGTCTCCGCGCCGATGTCGAAGCGGTGGAATCGACGTGTCACAGGGGGTGGTCGGACGGGCATCGATTTCACGAGCGTGATCGGCGTCACGCTTGTGGAGATCGTATCGCGTCGCCAGTGACCGGCCAAACAGTGCTGGTCAGGCATCCGCGGGGATGCGAAAGGTCCCTATTGCTCGTGATCCGCTCGCCACTTCGCCGCGAGGGCGATGAACTCGGCATTGACTGCCGGATCGCCGATACTGATGCGTACGCCATCGCCCGCGAACGGTCGAACTGACAGCGGGTCGCATGCTGCCGCGAACTCCATTGCGTCGTCGCCGAGCGGCAGCCACACGAAGTTGCCCTGTGCCTCGGGTACGTCCCAACCCTGGTCACGCAGGGCAGCGCGCGCGATCTCACGCTCCTCGACGATCGACTCCACCCGAGCGCTGAGCTCAGCCTCCGAATCGAGCGACGCAACAGCCGCGGCCTGCGCAAGGTCGGTGACGCTGAACGGCGCCGTCGCCTTGCGGATCGCCTCGGCCACCGTTGGCTGGGCGATCGCATAGCCGACCCGGAGGCCGGCAAGACCGTACGCCTTGGAGAACGTGCGGAGCACGACGACGTTGTCGTGCTCGCCAAGCAGTGCCAGTCCGCGTGCAGCGTCGAGATCACGGACGAACTCCACATACGCCTCGTCGACCACGACGATGACACCTTCGGGCACGGCGGCGAGAAACGTCTCAAGGTCGTGGTGCTTCACGATCGGGCCCGTGGGGTTGTTCGGCGTGCAGACCAGCACGACACGGGTGCGGTCGGTGATGGCCGCGGCCATGGCGTCGAGGTCGTGGGTCCCGTCATCGCGCAACGGCACACGCACGGTCTTGGCGCCGGTCAGGTCTGCGGCGATCGGGTAGGCCTCGAAGGATCGCCAGGCATAGATGATCTCGTCACCGGCCTCGCAGTGCGCGTTGAGCAGGGAAAACAGAACCGCAACCGAACCGGTGCCAGCTGCGAAGTGATCGGCGCTCATCCCGAACTTTGCCGAGAGCGCGTCGTAGAGCACCGTCATACCTGCATCGGGATAACGGTTGATCCGGCCCAGTTGGGTAGCGGCGCGCTCCATCACCCCCGGCAATGGTCCGTACGGGTTCTCGTTGCTCGACAGCTTGAAGTTCTCGTCGGCAGCAGCCTTGCCCGGCTTGTAGACGGGGATGTCGTCGAGTGCGCGGCGTGCACTGGGACTCGTCATGCAGCGACCATATCCCCGGGCGGGGCTGACACAATCAGGGTGTGACAGCACGCAACCCCAGACTCGGCATCGTGCTGGTCCTGATCGGGGCCGTGCTGTTCGGCCTCAACGGCGGCGTCTCACGGGTGGCGATGGCGACACCGCTGACCCCCGAGCTCTTCACGACGCTGCGCATCGCGGGGGCAACCCTGGTGTTTGTCCTGTACGCGTCGCTCTTCCGCCGATCGGCGCTCAAGCGACCACGGGGGACACAGCTCCTGCTGATCATCGGGCTCGGACTCGTCGGCGTCGTCGCCCTGCAGCTGACCTACAACATCGCCATCACCCGCCTGCCCCTCGGCATAGCGCTGCTGATCGAGTACCTCGCACCCGTGCTGGTCATTCTCTGGGTGCGCTTCATCCGCCGTGAGGAGGTGCACCCGCGCATGTGGCTCGCGGTCTCGATGGCTCTCGTCGGGCTCGCGGTCGTCAGCCGCGTCTGGAACGGGCTCACCTTCGACGGGTTCGGAGTCGTCATGGCATTGCTCGCGGCGGTGAGCTTCGCGGCATACTTCCTGATCGCTGAGCACAACGTCGGCATCGACGACCCGCTCCGCGTGATCCTGTGGGCGTTTGTCGTGGCAGCTGTCGCCATGAACCTGATCCAGCCGATCTGGGAGTCACCGAGTCTTGGTGGCAGCACCAGCATGCTTGGCCGTCTCGACCATCTGTCAGCTGTGCCGTGGGTCGTCGTGGTGTGGGTCGTCGTGCTCGGCACCGTCGTTCCGTTCTTCCTGGAGCTCCTCGCGCTGCAACACCTGCCGGCAACGATTGTCACGGTGATCGCGATGCTCGAGCCCGTCATTGCGAACGTGCTGGGCTGGGCGTGGTTCCGCGAGACGCTCACACCAGTGCAGGTGCTCGGCGCGATCGCGGTGCTCGGCGGCATCGTGCTGGCTCAGACGTCCCGCCGCGAAACACCCGAGTTCTTGCCCCAGCCCTGATCCAGGGTTACGAACTCAATGAGTGCAACAATCGGGCCATGCCCAAGTTTGTGACTTCATGGATCCTCAGCTCAGCCGCCCTGGCCATCGCAGCCCAGCTGCTCGGTGACCACATGGACATCGGCGACTCGGGCGACAGCACGACGGCCCGCGTCATCTCGATCGCGATCGTTGGTGCGATCTTCACGGTGATCAACATGTTCGTCGCCCCGGTCATCAAGACGCTGTCGCTGCCGTTCATCGTCATCACGCTCGGCTTTGCGCTGCTCGTGATCAACGCACTGCTCCTGCTCCTCACCGAATGGATCACCGGCAAGTTCGGCGTCGCGTTCGAGATCGACGGCTTCTGGTGGGCTGTCCTCGGCGCCGTGGTCATCTCGCTCGTCAACACCGTGCTCGGAGCATTCACCAACAAGAGGTGAGCACTCCTTACCGCGTAGCGCTGGTATGCACCCGCGCGGCAGTAGTTTGACCTGACGTCGATCAGGGGGCGCGTTTTGGGAATGGCCAGTGTTGCGCGCAAGCGCACACTCACACAAGCACCGCTGCTGTGCGCTCTCGCCGCAGTCGTAGCGGTGCTGGCAATCGTCCTGACCGGTGTACACGCATCGTTCAATCAGACGCAGGACGAAGCGGTCGCAGAGGCAGTCGCCCAGGGGCCGGCGACGGCCGCCGCCGTCCAGGTCGCGGCGGAGGTAGAGGCACCAGCCGAGGCAGACGCCGCCAAGAAAACCGCCGATCGCATAAGCAAATCTGCACCAACCACGGTCACCCATCGATTAGCTGGCGACTCGTTCACCGCTGATGACGGTCGCATCTACCTCGCAGCGACAGTGCCCGACCTCGCCCAACACGCAGATATCGTGGACGGCCAATGGGCCACGACCGATCGTGAAGCTTCCGTTCAAGCCGACTCAGGGCTGAGGGTCGGCGACACGGTCGCGGTCCGCGACATCGGCCTGAAGGTTGTCGGCACGTGGCGGGTCAAGGACGCATCTGATCCACGTTGGTTCGCCGAGCCCTCCATGCTTTCGGGAGCCGACCGCGACGCCATCGGTCCGCTCATTGTCACTCGCAGGACCCTCGACGCACTGCCGATATATGTCGAAGAGCAGTGGACGATCGTCCCCCGCTCTGACGGTCTGGGTACCGAAGAGATCCAGTCTCTCGCCAGCGAATTGGGCAGAGTCCTGGCCGATGACCAGCCGGGGGTCGAGATAAGAGGGCAGCTCCTCGAGCGGGCCGACTCTGTGAACCGGTCTATCAAAGCCGGGCGCGGTCTCGAGGTCGTGGCGATGAGCGTGCTCGGGCTGGTCGGCGTAGTCACGATGCTTCAACTGCTCGGATTGCTCGGCGACGCGCGGCAGCGCGAGTCGGACCTGCTGCGTGCCCGAGGTGCGTCAGTGCCTCAGGTCGCCAGATGGCACGGGCTCGATGTGGCGATCACAGCCATCATCGCTGCTACTGTCGCCGCGGGACTTGTCGCCGTCACCATCGGCGAACCGTCATGGCTCCTCGCCACGGGGGCCGCAGTTCCAGCGGTCATCCTCGGTCCCATCTTCGCCGCACGTCGCGCGCGGCATGCCACCGCACACGTCGCACGCGAGTCCAGCGTGACACTCGGCGGCATTGCCGTCTTGGCCTGTGCAGCAGCTGCACTGACGATCACCCAGTTCCTGACGTACGGCTCGGCGATCACCACCCGAGTTGATGGTCGTCCAGCGGTCGACCCTTTGACCGTTCTCGCCCCTGCCCTGACCCTCGTCGCGGGGGCTCTACTCGGCGCGGTCGCGATGGGGCCACTTGCCATCCGGGCAGCTCGTCACGCGGCAGACCGTGAAGGTCTCACGATGGTCATGGCCTTTCGCCAGATCGCCCGTCGTCCCAGAACATTTGGCGTCCTGGTCGCGCTGTCAGCCGTAGTGGTCGGCAACACCCTCACAGCGAGTGCGTATGCCGCCACGTCTCGGTCGCTCGACGAGAGGGTGAGCATTGCCGCTGTCGGAGCCGATATACGTGTCGAGCTCAACATCGACAACGCTTCCGCGGCGGACAGCACGTCTCTCGACGCCAAGCGGTTCGCGAACCTTCCCGGTGTCAAGGCGGTAGTGCCTGGCATCGGAGGGACCGGCAGGATCGGAGAGACAGACGTGCCATTCCTCGCGATCGAGGCAGCCGATCTCGACGTCTTGGTGAAGGTGGGCGCGCTGAACTCTGCCGACCTGAGGAAGGCCCTCAGCACGAAAGGTGGAGGGACCGGGGCAGTCATCACGGAATCACTCGCCGCGGCTCTCAACCTTCACGTCGATGACATTTTCGACGTGGCCCTGCCGAACGGTATCGGCGAAGTAACCGCGCGAGTTCGCAAGGTCGTCAGGGTCGTACCCGGGCTACCCACTGATGGCGGCATGCTCGTCAACACTGCGGCCATTCAACGAGCGCTGGCAAGGGCAGATCGCTCGCCAGCTGAGCCGAGCACGTTCTTGCTCAGCGCCGACAATCCACACGCCACCGCTCGCGCCGCCGCGGCAGCGAGCACACATACCGCAAACATCACCGTCGCCACCTCCGATGCCGTGCTCGTGCGTTCGGCCGCCAACACCTGGGTGTACACAACGATCGGGATCGTCGTACTCGGCCTGATCGGCATCATCGCGGTCGCGGTGGCCCTCGTGCGGCGCCGATCTGTCGAAGTCCGCATCCTTCGCGCCCTGGGTCTGCCGACATCCGGTCAGCGCCGAGCCCGCCTAGCCGAGATCGGGGCTGCGATCGCCGCCGGTGGCTTGGTTGGAGTGCTCACGAGCATCCTGGTGGTCGCCACCACGGTCCCCGGCCTTGCCCGGGCGTCAAGAGCATCCGACGCGCCCAACGTGCCGCTCGACCTGAAGCTCGACCTGCCGCTCCTTGCCATCGCCGTCGGGATCGCCGCGGCCGGGCTCGCCATGGCAGGGACGGCATATCGACGCGCAGTGTCGCGGCAGGCAACAGAACTCGTACGAGGTGAGGTCACATGAACTGCATCCCGCGGATGAAGGAGTGAGAAAATGACCACAACACAAACTGATCAGACAGGTGAGATCCGCTGCGCAGATCTGGTCCGCATCTTCACGGCGCGCGGTGTTGAGGTGCAGGCTCTGCAAGGCCTCAGCCTGCACGTCGAATCCAGTTCGATGGTCGCCGTGGTCGGCGCCTCCGGGTCTGGCAAGTCAACTCTGCTCAACATCCTGTCGGGTCTCGACATCCCATCGGCTGGCAAAGCCGAGGTCGCAGGTCACGACCTTCTCTCGATGTCTCGACAAGAACGCGTCGACTTCCGTCGGCACAGTGTGGGGTTCCTCTGGCAACAGACCGCGCGCAACCTGCTGCCGTACCTCACAGCCGGTGAGAACGTTGCGCTCGCGATGAGCATCGGTGGTACCCCTCATTCAGGTCGGGCGGGAGCCGCCAACGAGCTCTTGGAGATGTTGGACGTCGCCGACTGTCGTGACCGAGTTCCGGTCGAGCTCTCGGGTGGTCAGCAACAACGCATCGCCGTGGCCGTCGCCATGGCCAACTCTCCTCGGGTGCTACTCGCAGACGAGCCGACCGGAGAGCTCGACGAGGCAGCCAGCGTCGAAGTGCTCACTGCGATGCGTCGGGTTCACGAGGAACGCGGCACGACGGTGCTGATCGTCACACATGACGCAACCATCGCCGATCACGTCGAGCGGACCGTGCAAATCCGAGACGGTCGAACCTCGACAGAGGTGCTGCGACAGACACACGTGGATGGCTCCGGCGACGAGCGGGTGACGGCGGTGGAGTACGCCGTGCTCGACCGAGTCGGTCGCCTTCAGCTGCCAGACGAGTTCACCACGGCGCTCAATCTGAGGGACCGTGTACAACTCGCTCTTGAGCCCGACCACGTCGGCGTGTGGCCGGGCGATCACAAACGGCCCGAGCCCGAGCCCGAAGACCACCACCCGACCCGCCGCAAGGCGGAGTCATGAGTCCGGTCGTGCGCGCCGATTCAGTGGGGCGCACCTTCCGGACACCGAGCGGTGAGGTCCACGCCATCTCGGGCGTCACGTTGGCGGTGGCGCCGGGAGAGCTGCTGGTCGTGCGCGGCCCGTCCGGGTCCGGCAAGACCACTCTGCTCAACCTGCTCGGCGGCCTCGACCGCGCCACAGAGGGAAGTGTCTTTTTGGACGGCGTCGATCTGGCCGGACTCGACGAGAACGCCATGGTGGATCTGCGGCGCGACACGGTGGGTTTCGTGTTCCAGTCGTTCGGGATGATTCCCGTGCTCACTGCCTCGGAGAACATCGAGGTGCCACTGCGGATCCGCAACACCGGAGTCACCGAACGCAACGAACGAGTCGACGTTGCCTTGGCATCGGTCGGTCTGGCGGACCATGGCAACCAGCGACCCGACGAGCTCTCGGGCGGCCAGCAACAACGCGTCGCCGTTGCTCGCGCGCTTGTTGCCGAGCCTCGGTTGTTGATCGCCGACGAGCCGACTGGACAGCTCGACAGCCGTACGGGCAGCACGATCATGGATCTGATCGTCGACCTCGTTCACCACAACAACGTCGCAGCGGTCGTTGCCACTCACGATGTGGCGTTGCTCGATCGCGCTGACCGCATCCTGACCTTGCGCGACGGCAGGCCGGCATAAGGAATGACCCACTCACGCCACTCCATCGTCGGGCTGATGCTTCGCCATATACGTGCCCAACGCCTGCAGATGGCGCTCGTCGCTGCACTGATTTCCGCGATGTCATTCTTGGCTGCCGCCGCCCCGCGAGCACTCGACATCATGCTCACCAATGCCTTGCACCATGACCTTGCCGGCTACGACAAGACATCCCTTGACCTGACCTCCCGCGGATTCGGGTCACCGTCGACCAGCCTCGGCGCCGGCAACTGGGGATCGATGGACCTCCTCCTCACCGGAGAGCGCGACAGACTCCCCGAGACGGCGCGAAAGATTGCAGGCAAACCGGCTTTGACGGTCCTCTTCCCTGAAAAGTTGGCCGATGCCTACTCGCCCAAACGCCAGGTGCCTCAGACGGATCTCGTGCTCGGCATCGATCCGCTGGTCAACAAGCACGTACGAATCGTCGAGGGCAAGGCGCCGGCCAAGATCCCCGCACCGCTCATCCCACCGTTCGACGGCGAGGAACCGCCCGATCCAAACCAGGTGCCGATCGACATCATCCTCTCCCGTGCCGCTTCCAAAGCAACGTCCTGGCAGGTCGGAGACGTCCGCAACATCGGTGGATCGCCATTCACCCTTCAGCTTGTCCGCCTTAGCGGAATCTACGAACCGGTGGACCCAAAAGGTGACTTCTGGATCCACACCGCAGCCGCAATCAAGCCTGACATCTCCAGCGACGGGTTCGTCTCGAAGATCACCGCGACCGGATGGATCGACCCAACCTCCTGGGTGTACACGCAGCCGATCAGCGGAGGGTCTCGACTCGTCGCCTGGATTCCCCTCGCGCCCGAGAAGCTGCGATCCGGCGACACCGGGCAGGCAGCAGAAGACCTCACAAAGTTCACCAACAAGCGTCTGAACATCACCCCTGACGCTCGTTCTCAGGACCTGAGCCTTCGATACGGTGTCTCCCCGCTCGAGACGATTTCCTTCAGCACCGAGATGACGGAGACACTGCATGAGTCCGAGCGCAACTACATCTCAACCTGCACTGGCATTGATGCTCGCGCTCGGGCCGCTTCTCGCTGGAGGGTGCGCCATATTTCTTGCCTGCGGGCTGCTCAAAAGTAGGCAACGCGCTGCGGTCAAGCTCGCTGAGGCACGCGGTGCGTCAGATTGGCAGCTTCGCGCGGCTCTGGCCGCACAAGGGTTGATAGCCGGCCTGCCGTTTGCGCTGGCCGGCGGCATCGCGGCAGTCCTGGTGTTTCCGGCCGAACCGGGACCCCTCGGCCTCATCCTTCCCCTTCTCGTGGCATTCGCTCCCGCAGTTGCGCTCGCTGCGAGCCCGCTACGGCCAACCGTGGGGGGCGCCAACGCCCGCCAGATGCGTCACGTCGCAGAGCTGTGTGTTCTGGGCTTGGCGGCGGCAGCAGTTGTGGGACTCCGTCAACGAGGGCTCAGTTCTGATCGCACGCGCGTCGACTGGCTCCTCACTGCGGCACCACTGCTCCTGTCGCTGGTGGGTTGCCTCATTGCGCAGCGACTGGTCAAGCCCGTGGCATCGGTGGTACGCGCTTGGCGCGCTCGGCAACGTGGACTGGTCAGTCTTGTGGGATCCGCACGCGCGGCAGGCCAGCCCACGACGGGACTCGCAGTGGCGCTGACCCTGGTCAGCGGCCTTGCTGTTGCCGTCTTCTCGGCCACCACGCTAGCAACACTCGGCGGCGGGATAACCGATAGCGCCCGTGCCGCGGCGGCTGCCGACCTGCGAGTGACGTCACCAAATCTGACAGACGGGTCGGCCGCTGAGATCAACAAGCTGCCAGGCGTCGTTGATGTCGCAGCCGTGTCATTCCGGCCGGCGACAAAGCTCGTGCTTGGGCCTGACAAGTCGACTGTGACAATCATCGCTGTCGATGCCGCAACCTTGCACCGCGTGCAGTCAGGGATATCTCCGGCAACGGTCAACCCCCCAAAACTTCGTATCAAGCCAGGTCCGGGAGAACCAATGCCCGCGGTGCTTTCGCGCGAGCTCTCCCAAGGCGACATCACCAAGGCAAAGCTCGCGGATCGGCCGCTCGACGTCGTCGCAACGGCCGACGCACCCCTTCCGTTCGCCCCCGGAATCGACAGATGGGTCCTCGTCGACCGCGACGTGCTCGCTTCACAAGACATCGACGGTTCAATCACCAGCGTCCTCCTCGTCGACGCCAAGAGTGGCCAGATCGCGAACGTACGCAAGCAGATCACCGCACAACTGAAGGGCGCCAAGATCGCCACCGCGACAACTGAGCGAAGCAGGCTCGAAGAAGATCCGCGGATACCCGGGGTGCGCACGATCTCCATCGCCGCGACGGGGACCGCTGCTCTGCTGGTTGCGCTCGCCGTTGCGATGGCTCTGCTCGCAGGCGCCGACGGGCGTGCACGCGATGTCGCGGTTGCCCGCGCTCTTGGAATGCGCCCCCGAGGTTCGCGATGGTTGCCAGTCTGGGAGGTGGGACCACTGGCGCTGGCGTCCGCCTTCGTCGGCGTGGTGGTCGGCATTGCAACGCCGATGCTCACCTTGGGTGCAACCGACCTCACCCCGTTCACAGGTGGGATCGAACAACCAGCTCTGGTGTTCCAACCCCGATGGACGGCAGCCTTGCTGGTGGCTGTCCTGGTACTCGCGATCGTCGGATCACTGGCGAGCGTGGTCGCGGCGTCCCGACGCGACCTCGTGGCGTCACTGCGCGTCATGGAAGATTGACGGGTGCCCTATCGCGTAGCGCTGGTCTGCCTCGGCAACATCTGCCGATCGCCGATGGCTCATGTCGTGCTCGAGGACCGGCTCGCCAAGGCTGGGCTCGACGACCGGGTGGAGGTCGCTTCATCAGGCACGGGCGGCTGGCATGAGGGTGAGGCGATGGACTCACGTGCCGCGGCCGTACTGCGTGACGCGGGATATGACCCCAGCCGACACGTCGCGCGTACGTTCACCACCGACTGGTTCGCCGAGAACGACCTGCTGCTCGCCATGGATGCGAGCAACCAGAGCGACATGAGCGATCAGGCACCGACTGTCGCCGATCAGGCCCGCGTACGCATGTTTCGCGAGTTCGATCCGCAGGCAAATGAGGGCGATGACGAGGTGCCTGATCCGTGGTACGGCGGCGGCGACGGATTCCGCAGAGTGCTCGCGATGATCGAGCGGACCACCGATCACCTCGTGGAGCATCTGCCCGACCTGATGGAGTCCTGACTTCCCATCTCACAAACGTCCCACCGACACACGCGGTAGCCTCGTCGCCATGGCACGCATGGCAGGGACCGCCGCTCGGGCGGAGGCTCTCCTTGGCCAAGGCGTCGTCTCCACCACGTCAGTTGCCGGCGGTGACATCTGCACGTCGACGCGGCTGCGGCTCACCGACGGCCACAACGCCATCATCAAGACCCGCCCCCACGCACCGGTCGACATGTTCACCCGCGAGGCCGAGGGTCTGCGCTGGCTCGCAGAGGCCGGTGGCGCCCGCGTGCCCGAGGTGCTGGCAGTCGCCGAGGACTGCCTCATCCTGGCCTGGGTCGAACAGGGCAAGCCCACCGCCGACGCCGCCGAACGTTTCGGCCGCGACCTCGCCGAGACCCACCGCGCCGGCGCGCCGACGTTCGGTGCAGAGTCCGACGGTTTCATCGGTTTGGCGCCGCTGCCCAACCGGCCGCTGCCGACCTGGCCAGAGTTCTTCGCCTCGCGGCGTGTCATGCCGTACGTACGTGCTGCTGTGGACCGGGATGCATTGACCCGCGAGGAGGCGGAAACGATTGAGGCCGCAATGCGTCGCATCCATGACCTCGCGGGTGAGGAAGAACCCCCGGCACGCATCCACGGCGACCTGTGGTCAGGCAACATCGTGTGGGGGGTTGACGGCAACATCTGGCTGATCGACGCCGCCGCCCACGGCGGTCACCGGGAGACCGATCTCGCAATGCTTTCGCTCTTCGGAGCTCCGCACCTGCAACGCATGCTGGATGCGTACGACGAAGCCGCGCCACTGGCCGACGGCTGGCGCGAGCGGCTGGCGCTCCACCAGCTACACCCGTTGCTCGTGCACGCGGTGATGTTCGGCGGCACGTACGGCGCCCGTGCTGCGTCCGCTGCGCAATCGTTGTTGGATGGCACATCCGGCGACTGACTCAGCCAAACTTCAGGCACACGGGGCACACTGATATCCATGCGAATCCTTGTCGTCGACGATGACCGCGCTGTGCGCGACTCGTTGCGTCGGTCGCTTGAGTTCAACGGCTACTCGGTTGACCTGGCCGCAGACGGCGCCGAGGCACTTGCCCGGGTGCCCCAGATCAATCCCGACGCGATCATCATGGACGTGATGATGCCGCGCCTTGACGGACTCGAGGCGACGCGAGCACTCCGGAGCGCCGGCAACGACGTGCCGATACTCGTGCTCACCGCCCGCGATGCGGTGTCTGATCGCGTCGATGGGCTCGACGCCGGCGCGGACGACTACCTCACCAAGCCGTTCGCTCTCGAAGAGCTGCTGGCGCGCGTGCGTTCGCTGCTTCGTCGATCCAGCCGTGCTGCGGCGGTCGAACCCGACGAGGCACCACTGGTCTTCGCCGACCTGTCCCTCGATCCAGTTACCCGTGATGTTACCCGCGGCGAGCGAGCGCTGTCGTTGACCCGCACTGAGTTCGCCCTGCTCGAGCTCTTCCTCCAGCGACCCAAGCGCGTGCTCGAGCGTTCGTTCATCCTCGAAGAGGTGTGGGGGTTCGACTTCCCCACGACAGCGAACTCACTTGAGGTCTACGTCGGCTACGTCCGCCGCAAGCTCGAGGCCGAGGGCGAGTCGCGTCTGCTCCATACCGTGCGTGGCGTCGGATACGTCCTGCGCGAGACCCCACCGTGATCGAACCGCTCCGACAGCTGGTCCGCCCATTCACCGCGCGACTTTCGCTCGCGCTGCGCGTGGCCATCCTCACCACGCTCTCGGTGGCCATGACTCTCGCGGCCGTGAGCGCCATCGTGTACGTGACCGTCGCGGCGGAGTTCAAGAGCTCGCTCGACGACTCGATGTTGCGGCGCGCGAACGACGCCGTGGCGGCCGACTACGTGCCGTCGGAGAAGAATGACGCAGAGGATGCGTTGACGGGAGTCAAGGCATTCGTCGTACGGGGCGGTGAGCTGTTCGCACCGGCTGCCGATCGCGACTTCCCGTTCGACCACCACGAGGTCGCCGTGTCGATCGGCACCGAGGAACGTTCCATGCGCACCGTGAAGTACAAGGGCATCTCCTATCGAGTTGTCGCCGTCAGCGCGAGTCCCGGCGTCGCTCTCGTGCTCGCCCAGCCCATGGAGTCGATCGAACGAGCCCTGGATCGGCTGAAAGTCATCTTGCTGCTGAGCAGTGCCGCGGGTGTCGCCCTCGCCGGCATCGCCGGGTGGGCCGTGGCCGCCAACGGCCTGCGCCCCGTACGCCGCCTCACCGCGGCGACCGAGCACGTCGCACGCACCCAAGAGCTCACCCCGATCGCCGTCAGCGGCAGCGGCAGCGATGAGCTCGCTCGCCTCACCACCTCGTTCAACTCGATGCTTCAGGCACTCGACGCGTCACAGCACCGCCAACGACAGCTGGTGGCAGACGCCGGACACGAGCTGCGTACACCGCTGACGAGCCTGCGTACCAACATCGAGCTGATCGGCCAGGCCGCCGACAATGTCGATCGCTCCCTGTCCACCGACGAGCGCCACGAGATCATGGGCGATGTCCGGTCACAGCTCGAGGAGATGACCACGCTGGTCGGCGACCTCGTCGAGCTGGCGCGTGACGAGCCCATGCGCCGCGATCCGGAGCCGCTCGACTTCGCTGACGTCGTCGCCCAATCGGTCCACCGCGTGCGACTGCGAGCGCCCAACGTGACCTTTGACGTCGTGCTGAAGCCGTGGATGGTGTTTGGCGAGGCGCAGCTGCTCGAACGTGCCGTGACCAACCTGCTCGACAATGCCGCCAAGTGGAGCCCCAATGGCAGCGTCGTGCAGGTGCGTCTGGACGACGGGACGCTGACGGTTGCTGATCAAGGTCCTGGAATCGACGCCGCCGACCTGCCGCATGTGTTCGACCGGTTCTACCGATCGAGCGAGGCGCGTACGCTGCCCGGCTCGGGTCTTGGGCTGTCGATCGTGCGGCGGGCCGCTGATCGTCATGG
>CAZWZC010000020.1:0-33291 GCA_964638755.1 uncultured Aeromicrobium sp.
GTCCGGCAGCCAGATGAACACGCTGACCAAGTGCGCGTTGCAGTGGTTTGCCGGCCACGAGGCCAAAGGAGACCGCGGGACGTCAGCCGCGCAGGGTTTCGGCTCGATCGTTCACGCGCTCGCAGCAGAGGCCGTACGCAGTGGCGTCGAGCCCGACGTCGCCGAGCTGTCCTCCCACATCGACGCGGTGTGGGACGCCCTGGGCCTCGCACCGTGGATCAGCCTGCGCGAGCGCAAGGAAGCCGTCGGCGCGCTTGAGACATTTGTGCAGTGGCACCGCGCCAACCCGCGCGAGGTGCTGGCCGTCGAGCACGACTTCGACGTGACCGTCAACGTCGACGGGCGCGAGACCCAGTTCACCGGGTCGATGGATCGCGTCGAGCTCGACAGTGAGGGCATCCATGTCGTCGACTTCAAGACGTCCAAGACGCCGATGAGCATCAAGGACGCCGCCACCAACGCGCAGCTTGGTGTCTATCAGCTGGCCGTCGAGGCGGGTGGCACCGATGGCCTCTCGGCTGGTGCTGGCCCGGCCGGAGCCGAGCTGGTCTATCTGCGCACCACCAACAAGAGCGCGCCGATCCGCAAACAGCCTGGGGCGCCAGAAGGCACGACCTCAGCCTTCGAACAAGTGCGGGAGGCAGTGCGTCTCATTGGTGCTGAGGAGTTTGCGGCGACGGTGGGCGACGCTTGCGGCTACTGCGCTTTCAAGCGCATCTGCCCTGCTCACGATGACGGTTCGTCGATCCTGATCGAGGAGAAGCAGTGACCGGCCCACTCGTGCCCGATGAGCACGATCTGGTCCGTCGACTCGATCAACCGTTCTCCCGCGCCCAGCTCGACGCGATCACCTTGGGCCTGGGTGCGCCGAGCGCCATCATTGCCGGAGCCGGGTCGGGCAAGACCACCGTCATGGCTGCTCGTGTCGTCTGGCTGGTCGGGCATCTCGGCATCCCGCCGGAGCGTATCCTCGGTCTCACCTTCACCAACAAGGCAGCGGCCGAGCTCGGGCAGCGCATCCGAGCCAGCCTCGAGACCCTCGACGTCGACCACGCCGAAGCTGGCTGGGGCGAGGTCACGGCATCGACCTATCACGCGTTCGCGGGTTCGCTGATTGCCGAGCACGGGCTCCGCCTTGGCGTCGAGCCCGACCTGCGAGTCGTCACCGATGCATCACGGTTCCAGCGGTTCGCCAGGGCGGTTGAGTCCTACGAAGGCGACCTAGACCTCGTCACGACGTATGTCCCGCGGCTCGTCCCCGATGCGATGAAGCTCGACTCCGAGCTGTCCGAGCATCTCGTCACGCCAGCAGCCCTGCGTGACTACGACGCCCGGGTGATCGCGGCCGTCTCCGACCAGAAGGTCTTTGCGACCGCAGCCGCCACCGCTCGCAAACGCACCGAGCTGAGCATGCTGGTCGATGCCTATCGCTCGGCGAAGCTCGCTGACGGCGTCATGGACTTCTCCGACCAGATGGCCTGGGGTGCGCAACTGGCGATGCTGCCCGAGGTTCGCGAGTCGATGCTGGAGAAATACGACGTGGTGCTGCTCGACGAATACCAAGACACCTCGGTGGCCCAGCGCGACCTGCTCGTCGGCCTCTTCAAGGGTTTGCCGGTCACTGCGGTCGGCGATCCTGCACAGGGCATCTACGGCTGGCGAGGCGCGGCGACCGGCAACCTCGAGGACTTCCTTGACGACTTCACGATCGACGGAGTCCCAGGAGAGCGGCTCACCCTCCGCCAGACCTACCGGTGCCGGCCGGAGATCATCGGCGCGGCCAACAGCATCATCTCGGCGTTCTACGAAGACGCCAAGGTCACCCGAAGCGTGGAGCCGCTGACCTCCGGCAAGGATCCGGGAGGCACGGTCGAGGTCTCTCTGCACTCGACGGTGTCGCAGGAGATCAGAGCCATGGTGCGCCAGATCGAGGAGATCCGCGACGCTGGTGTCATCCCGCTTCGCAGCGTCGCGATCCTCGTACGAGTGGCCGCCGAGAACGGAGAGATCGTCAAGGCGTTGCGTGACTCGCACATACCGTTCGAGATCGTTGGTCTGCAGGGGCTGCTCGCCCAGCCCGAGGTGCAGGACGTCGTCTCGCTGCTCGAGGTCGTCGACGACGTCACCGCCAATCCGGCAGCCTTGCGTCTGCTCACCGGACCGCGATGGAACATCGGACCGCGTGATCTCGCCCTGCTCGGTCGACGGGCATCGCGGCTCAGCCGCTCGGTGGGGTCCACGGAGACGGAGGCATCGCTCGCTGCCGATCTCGCGCATGCAGTCGAAGGAACCGACCCGACCGAGATCGTCGCGCTCGCAGATGCGTTGGAGGATCTCGGCGACCTGGCCTACTCCGATGCTGCCCGAGAGCGGTTCGCCGAGTTGTCGAGTCTCATCACGACCGTGCGGCGACACAGCAGTGAGCCGTTGATCGACCTCACCCGCCGAGCGGTCAGGGCGCTCGATCTCGACATCGAGCTAGAGGCCGGCGATATCGAGGGCGGTGGCGACAACCTCGCGCTGTTCCTCGACGCGGTGGCCACCTACGCCGAGAGCGATCGTTATGCGTCGCTCTCCGGTCTGCTCTCGTACTTCAACGCAGAAGAGGTCTACAACCAGGGGATGGAGGTGTTCACGCCGTCCGAGGCAGAGTCGGTCAAGCTCCTGACGATCCACCGCGCCAAGGGTCTGGAGTGGAACACGGTGTTCGTGCCGTTCATGTCGGCGACAGTCTTCCCGACTGGTCAGAGCCGGGCCAACTGGATCACCGTCGCCAGCGCCGTGCCCACTGCTCTGCGAGGTGACCGAGCGAGCCTGCCGCAGATGGCTGACGACGTGGACGATTGGACCGACGACTCGCGCGGCGTCCACGACGGCCAAGTCAAGGCGCTCGGACATATGGAGGAGCGCCGGCTTGCCTACGTCGCCTACACGCGCGCCGAGGAGCGACTTGTGCTGTCGGGTCACTGGTGGGGGCGCACCCAGGTCAAGCCGCGCGGTCCCTCAGAGTTCCTGCTCGAAACCCGCCAGTGGCTGATCGACAACGGCAGCGATGCAACCGAATGGGCCCCGGCGCCGTCCGACGACGCCACCAACCCCCACCTCGAGACGGTGCAGCGCGCTGACTGGCCAGCCGCACCTCCGCAGCTGACGCGCCGTCATGCGCTCGCCGATGCCGTTCGAGAGATCCTCGATCGACCAGAGAGGCCGGCGCGTGATGTGCCGTTGCTCCCGGTGGACCGCCTTGACCAGCTCAGCGCCGATGTCGACCTGCTGCTCGCGGAGGCTGATGCCGTCGCGGCGATGGAGCGGGTCGTCACGCTCCCCGGCTCGGTCTCGACCACGTCGATGCTGGGTCTTGCCGAGGACGAGGCGAAGTTTGCGCGAGAGCTGGCGCGACCGATGCCGCGGCAGCCCTCGCCGGCCGCACGGTTCGGCACGAGGTTCCACGCCTGGATTGAGGCGCACTACGGCCAGCAGGTTCTTCTTGATCCCGCAGAGCTACCCGGCCAGGGAGATGTTGATCTCAACTCCGATGCCGAGCTTGACGAGGTCATCGTGATGTTCAGCAAGGGCGAGTATGGCCAGCGCACCCCATACGCGATCGAGGCTCCGTTCTCGATCGTGCTTGCAGGTCAGCAGGTCATCGGCCGCATCGACGCCGTGTTCTCATCGGCGCCAGGGACGTTCGAGGTCGTCGACTGGAAGACCAACAAGAAGGCGACAGCCGATCCGCTCCAGCTGTCGATCTACAGGCTCGCGTGGGCTGAGCTCAACGGCGTCGATCCCGCCGACGTGACCGGTTCGTTCTACTACGTACGTCTGGGTCAGACCGTGCGCTACGGGGCCGAAGACCTGCTCGACAGGCCAGCGCTCGAGGCGCTGCTCAGCGGCAACTAGCCTGACCCTGCTCTAGCCTCAGACGTGTGGACTACGCCTTCGATCACGCCGAGCACGACCGGGCTGCACACCTGCGCAAGGACGACGCCTGGCGCAACGAACCGGTTCGAGTGATGGTGATCGGCGGCGAGCACGTCGCGACTCTCGGTGGTCAGGGCATCCGCTGGATCTCCCTGGACGAAGCGCCTGATGGTATGTGGATCTACCTCGGCACCAAGAATGGCGTGCACCATGCTGCCGTCGTCGTCGGCGGCCGCGTGCCCACGGAGCTCGACCCCGTCAGCCTGCGGGTGCTCGGACCGAGCATCGCCCCCGACGATGCCTCCCTTGCGGTGCACGCGATTGGCATCTCCCGCTGGCACGAAACCCATGGGTTCTGCGCCAAGTGCGGAGCGCTGACCGATGCCGCCGACGCCGGGCACACGCGGGTCTGCCCTGACTGCGGCGCGCACCACTTCCCGCGCACTGATCCCGCCGTGATCATGCTGATCACCGACAAGGACGACCGTGCCCTCCTCGGCCGTCAGCCGGTGTGGCCGGAGGGTCGGTTCTCCACGCTCGCCGGATTTGTTGAGCCGGGTGAGACCCTCGATGACGCAGTCCGCCGTGAGGTCAAGGAAGAGGTCGGCATCAACGTCGGCGAGGTCACGTACGCCGGCAGCCAGCCGTGGCCATTCCCGTCGAGCCTGATGCTCGGCTTCTTCGGCAAGGCGCTCAGCGCCGACATCGCGGTCGACCACAACGAGATCGCCGAGGCGCGCTGGTTCACCCGCGACGAGGTGACCGAGATGACCGCATCGAGCGACTTGCTGCTGCCGCCCAACGTCTCCATCTCTCGCTGGCTTCTCCAGAAATGGCACGGGGGAGTCATCCACGGCAAATGGTCCTAAACCACGCTGAGGGGAGAGTTACGTACGCCGACGGGAGGGTTACGGCGCATTCTTCTCTGGTATCAATGCCCCGACGGCGTACGTAACTCTCCCCTCAGCCGTGCCGTGGCCTTCTGCCTACGACGCCAGCTGGGCTTTGACTTGGGCCATTGAGGGGTTGGTCAGCGCGGTGCCGTCGGTGAAGACCAGGGTCGGCACGGTCTGGTTGCCGTTGTTGGCCTTCTCGACAATGCCAGCAGCATCTGGAACAGCCTCGATGTCGACCTCGTCGAACTCGATGCCTTCACGCTTGAGCTGACCCTTGAGGCGATGGCAGTAGCCGCACCACGGGGTGGAGTAGAGCGTGAACGTGCTGGTCATGGAGTGTCTCCTTCGACGACTAGTCTCTAGTGTCTCAACACCTGACCAATCCGCAGCATTCCATGAGGAGCACATGTGCCCGACGCTGACGACCTGCTGACGGGACTCGACCCCGAGCAGCGCGAGGTTGCGCAGGCCTTGCGAGGGCCGGTCAGCGTCGTTGCCGGTGCCGGCACCGGCAAGACTCGCGCCATCACGCATCGCATCGCCTACGGGGTGGCAACCGGCGTCTACAAGCCGACCGAGGTCCTCGCCGTCACGTTCACGACACGTGCCGCCGGTGAGATGCGAACCCGATTGCGAGCACTGGGTGCCGACGGAGTCCAAGCCCGTACGTTCCACTCCGCAGCACTGCGTCAGGCTCGCTACTTCTGGCCGCACGTCTACGGTGGCGAGTTCCCAGAGGTGACGGCGTCGAAGTTCGCCCTCGTTGCCGAGGCAGGGCGCCGCATCAACCTGCGTACTGACACGGCACTGCTGCGTGATCTGTCTTCGGAGATCGAGTGGGCCAAGGTCAGCAACATCCGCCCTGCGTCCTACGTCGTCAAGGCAGGCGCTGCACGCCGCGAGGTTGCCGATCTTGACCACGAGACAGTCGCCAACGTGATGAGCACATACGAAGACGTCAAGCGCGAGCGCGGTCGCATCGACATGGAGGACATCCTGCTCGTCACGGCCGCGATCCTCGCCGACGACGAACGTATTGCGGCTCAGGTACGCAGCCAATATCGCTGGTTCGTCGTCGACGAGTTCCAGGACGTCAACCCGCTCCAGTCGACGCTGCTTGAGCTGTGGCTCGGCGGCCGCAATGACATCTGCGTCGTGGGCGACCCCCGACAGACGATCTATTCGTTCGCCGGCGCTTCACCTCAGATCCTGACCTCGTTCGCGCGCCGTCACGAAGGTGCCGAGCGGTACGAGCTCGTACGCAACTACCGCTCCACACCGCAGATCGTCGCTGCCGCCAATGCCGTGTTCAGCAAGGTGAGCACCCTGAATGAGGGTGTCCGTCTGCAGTCGCAGCAGGCACCGGGCAATCCCGTCACCTATGTCGGCTATCCCGACGAACAGGCAGAGGCCGCCGCCGTCGCCAGCGAGATCGTTCTGATGCATCGCCGGGGTGTGGCCTACAAGGAGATGGCGATCCTGTTCCGCATCAACGCCCAGTCCGAGGCCTTCGAGGAGGCACTCGGCGAGCACGGCGTGCCCTATGTGCTGCGAGGTGTCGAGGGGTTCTTCCGCCGTGCTGAAGTACGCCAAGCCGTGACCTTGCTCCGGGGTGCAGCCCGCGGGGGAGAGGGCGGGGGCAACCTCGTCGACGAGGTGCGTGCGGTCTTCTCCAGCATGGGCCACACCGACGAGCCACCGACCGGCGCTGGCGCTGTTCGTGATCGTTGGGAGTCGCTGCACGCCATTGTGTCGATGGCCGCAGACCTCGTCGAGTCTGATCCGGCTGCTGACCTCAACGCGCTGGTTGCTGATCTTGATCGCCGCGCTGACCAGGCGCATGCACCGGCCGCTGATGGTGTCACGCTCGCCACGTTGCACTCCGCCAAGGGTCTCGAATGGGACTCGGTGTTCTGCATCGGCATGCACGAGGGCATGATGCCGAGCGTCCACGCCGACACCCCGGCCGCGATCGAGGAGGAGCGCAGGCTCTTCTACGTCGGCCTGACCCGCGCCCGAGACGACCTGATGATCTCCTGGGCGACAACCCGCAAGCGGGGAGGCCACGGCAACCGCGGGCCGACGCGTTTCCTCGACACATTGCTGCCGGCCAACCACCCAGCCCGGCAGACAGCCAAGCAACCCCGCGATCGCAAAGTTTCACTGCGCTCATCAAGATCGTGCCGCGTCTGCAACACAGTTCTCGCGGTGGCTGACCGCAAGCTGGGTCGCTGCGCCGACTGCCCGTCGACCTATGACGAGGAGCTCTACGAGCGGCTTCGCGCCTGGCGCATCGCAGAGGCCACCGAGCAGGCCAAGCCCGCGTACGTGATCTTCACCGACGCAACCTTGCAGTCGATCGCTGAGGTCAAGCCGGCCAACGAGGCTGCTCTGGCTGCCGTGCCAGGCATCGGGCCGGCCAAGCTGGAGCGCTACGCCGAGTCTGTGCTGGCGTTGGTCAACGGCTGATCTCACTGCGGGCGAGGCAATCTCCGGCAGGCAGTAGGGGCGACTAGGCTTGTAAGTGCATGCTTGGAACAGCATGGTCATCAGCTAACGAGGAGCAGTCTTGGCACGCATCGACGCCGTCGGCGCACGGGAAATCTTGGATTCACGGGGCAACCCCACGGTGGAGGTCGAGGTTGCCCTCGACGATGGCACGATCGGTCGCGCTGCTGTGCCGTCTGGCGCTTCGACGGGGGCGTTCGAGGCGGTTGAGCTCCGCGATGGTGGCAAGCGTTATCTCGGCAAGGGTGTCCTCAAGGCCGTCGCCGGCGTGAACGACAAGATTGGTCCCGCCCTCAAGGGCTTCGAGGCTGACGACCAGCGCGAGATTGACCTCGCGATGCTCGACCTCGACGGCACGCCCAACAAGGCCAAGCTGGGCGCCAACGCGATTCTGGGTGTCTCGCTCGCCGTGGCCAAGGCCGCTGCTGACTCGGCTAAGCTGCCGTTGTTCCGGTATGTCGGTGGACCGAATGCACATGTGCTCCCCGTGCCGATGCTCAACATTCTCAACGGTGGGGCACATGCCGACTCCAACGTCGACGTCCAGGAGTTCATGATCGCGCCCATCGGTGCCGAGTCGTTCTCCGAGGCACTGCGCCAAGGCGCTGAGGTCTATCACTCGCTCAAGTCAGTGCTCAACGCCGAAGGTCTCTCGACGGGTCTCGGCGACGAGGGAGGCTTCGCGCCCAACCTCGACTCCAACCGTGCAGCACTCGAGCTCATCTCGCGTGCCGTCGAACAGGCCGGTCTCAAGGTCGGCACCGACATCGCATTCGCCCTCGACGTTGCCGCATCGGAGTTCTACGCCGATGGCACCTACGACTTCGAGGGCAAGGAGACCAGCGCCGAAGAGATGTCGGCCTATTACGCCACGCTCGTCGCTGATTTCCCGATCGTGTCGCTCGAGGATCCGCTCGACGAGGACGACTGGGCCGGCTGGACCACCCTGACGACCGACCTCGGCGACCAGGTGCAGATCGTGGGTGACGACCTGTTCGTGACGAATGTCGAACGGTTGACGCGCGGCATCTCCGAAGGCGCGGCCAATGCTTTGCTGGTCAAGGTCAACCAGATTGGCTCGCTCACCGAGACTCTCGATTCTGTCGATCTCGCGCACCGTCACGGCTTCGCCTGCATGATGAGTCACCGGTCGGGCGAGACCGAGGACACGACGATCGCCGATCTGGCTGTTGCGACCAACTGCGGTCAGATCAAGACCGGTGCGCCGGCTCGATCCGATCGCGTTGCCAAGTACAACCAGTTGCTGCGCATCGAAGAGCTCCTCGGCACGGCAGCCGAGTACGTCGGCGTCTCTGCCTTCCCGCGGCTGGCGCTCTAGAACGATGGCAACGCGCGCTCCACGCGGACGATCGTCGCCGGGCGCGCGGCGACCGTCAGGCCAGCCGGGCGCTCGTACGCCAGCACGCGCGAGAAGCGCCGCGAAGCAACCGGTTCGTACGGGCAGTGGACCGCAGCTGACGACGCGCGCCATCGTCCTGCTGTCGGTCGTGCTGCTGCTAGTTGCGTCCTACACGTCGACGCTTCATGCGTGGTGGGACCAGCGTGGCGACATCCAGTCGACCAAGGCAGAGATCGTGATGCGCAAGCAGTCGATCGCTCAGCTGGCGGATGAGAAGGCGCGCTGGAACGACCCTGCGTACGTCAAGCAGCAGGCCCGGGCCCGCTTCGGTTGGGTCATGCCCGGCGAGGTCGGCTATCGGGTGATCGGCGCCGATGGTGTCGTACGCGGTGACGTGCCGACGCTCGACGAGCCGCCCACTGCGACGTCGCCCCAGTGGTACGACAAGCTCTGGGGGAGCGTGAAGCAGGCGGGCAAGGAACCCTCGACCAAGAAGCCCGGAAATCCCGACGCCGTGATCAAGAAGAAATGACGGTTGCCCAGGCAGACCTCGACGCGATCGAGAAGCAGCTCGGCCGCGCTCCCCGGGGGATCCTCGAGATCGTCTCGCGTTGCCCGTCCGGTCACCCCAATGTCGCTAAGACAGAGCCTCGACTCGATGACGGCACCCCCTTCCCGACGATGTTCTATCTGACGTGCGATCGGCTTGCCGGTGAGATCGGGACGCTTGAGGCAGCGGGACTGATGCGTGAAATGACTGACCGGCTCGCCGAGGACGATGATCTCGCAGCTCGCTATCAACGCGCCCACGATTCGTATCTCGCAGAACGAGAAGCCATCGGACACGTGCCCGAGATTGACGGCATCACGGCAGGCGGAATGCCGACCCGGGTCAAGTGCCTGCACGTGCTCGTTGGGCACTCGCTCGCCAAGGGCCCTGGCGTCAACCCGCTCGGTGACGAGGCTCTGGCGCTGCTCGGCGAGTGGTGGGCCGGCAACGACTGTGGTCCCGCCTGCGATGACTGAGTCGCGTACGAGGGTCGCCGCATTCGACTGCGGCACCAACTCGATCAGGTTGCTGATCTGCGACCTGCACGGCACTCCGTCCAATTCTTGGAAAAAGACCGATCACCTGCGCGAGATGCGCGTCGTTCGTCTTGGTGCCCAAGTTGACGAAAACGGCTACCTTTCCCAAGACGCGATTGATCGCACCTTGCATGCCATCCGCGATTACGCCGAGCTGATCCCGCTGCTTGGGGTCGAGCGGATCGTCTTCTGCGCCACCTCGGCGGTGCGTGATGCCGACAACGGTGAAGCCTTCTGCGATGCAGTCGAGGGCATCCTCGGCGTACGACCGATCGTGCTCGACGGCCCTGCTGAAGCGCGGGCGACATTTCTCGGCGCGACCCGTGAGCTCTCTTCGGCTCGCACCCTCGTCGTCGACATCGGTGGAGGCTCGACCGAGATCGTCGTCGGCGCGGGCGAGGCGATCGAGTCGGCGGTGTCCCTGGACATCGGCTCTGTACGGCTTACCGAGCGATTCCTGCGCGGCGATCCGCCATCGGCGGCGGAGATCTCGGCATGCACCGTGCACGTCGACTCGCTGCTGGCGCCGGTTGCGGGGTTCGCGCCAGTCTCTCGTTTCGTCGGTGTCGCCGGCACGATCACCACTGTTGTCGCGCATGCGCTCAAGCTGCAGACATACGACTCGCGGGCGATCCACGGAGCCGAGCTCACACACAACGCCGTGCGCACGGCATGCCGGCAGCTCATGCACATGACAGTTGCCGAGCGACGCGCGTTGCCGTTCATGCACCCTGGCCGGGCCGACGTCATCGGCGGCGGCGCACTGATCCTCGACCGGATCCTTGAGCAGCTGCCGTTCGACACCAACACCATGCTCGCCAGCGAGCAGGACATCCTCGACGGCATCGCCTGGATGGCCGCCGACCCGCAGCTAGGCTGACGGGACGCTCCTGTAGCCCAATTGGCAGAGGCAGACGACTTAAAATCGTCCAAGTGTGGGTTCGACCCCCACCAGGAGCACTCGGAGCACCCGAGGGAGCACCGACAATCGCTTAGGTCGCTGAACGCTGCGGTGGGCGTTCGACAACCATCTCGTCGTCCATCGACTCACCGTTCGGCGCGAATCCCATCGACGCGTACAGAGCGGCCGCGCTGGTGTTGTGCGGGTCGAAGGACAGTCGCACCACCCAGCAACCATCCTGGGCTGCCAGCCAGCCAAGCAACGTCGAGGTCGCAGCACGCCCAAGACCGAGACCTTGTTGACTCGCGTCGATCATCAGGCCGCCGATCCAGTGCGACCCGTCCTCGTCGTCGAGTGCCCACATGATGTGACCGACAACGTCCTCATCGGCATAGACACCCAGCGAGTGCCACGTGTCGCCGAAGGTTGAAAGCAAGATGTACGGCGCAGCCACTGGATGGACGAACCCGCGCTGGTTGTCACGGGGCGCTACCGCGCCGACTCGCTGCCAGTCATCCCCGATATCGCGGAGTGTGACGAGGCGTCCTTCACGGTCCGTGAGGCCGTGGCCCATCAGGTCGGTCATCCAGGACTCGGCACGGAAACCGCGACGAGGGCGATGTCGTCGCTGGCGACCCCGTCCTGGAACTCGAGCACATCGGCGAGCACCCCGTTGACCATGAGCTCGGGTGTCCGTGCATACCGGCGTGCCGACTCGCGTAGGCGCTCGTCTCCGAAGAATGACGCACCGCTGCGGCCCTCACTCGAGCCGTCAGTGTGTAGCAGCAGGGCATCGCCGGCCTGCAGCGCGAATGTCGTCGAGGTGTACTCGGCATCGTCGAACACGCCCATCAGCGATCCCGCCTCAAACGGCACGGATTCGATCTCACCACCTCGTACGAGCAGCGGAGGCGCGTGACCCCCGGCGGCCATCGACACGGTCCACTCGTCGGCTCTTCGAGTCAGCCGGATCAGGATCACGGTACAGAATCGATCGTCCTCGCGGCTGTCCAACATCACGGCGTTCAGGGTGTGGAGGACGCGCGCGGGGTCGGCTTCCATCACCGTCACGGCGCGCAGGGTGTGACGTACGAGCGAGGTCACGACCGCGGCGCGCACGCCTTTGCCGCACACGTCACCCAGCACGACGACCCAGTCGTCCGTACCGACCTGGAACACGTCGTAGAAGTCGCCACCGACCTGGGAGCCGTCGCCGGCGGGCCGGTAGACCGCTGCGAGATCGAGCCCCGGGATGGTCGGGAGAGCTGGTGGCAGGAGGGTGTCCTGCAGGGTGCGGGCGAGATCGACCGCCTGGTCCTGTGCAACCTCTGCGCGGTGTCGCGCGAGCACCAGCTCGCGCTCGTACTCGCGGCGTTCGGTCGCGTCCATGATTGCCAGACGGATCAGGCGCGGCATACCGTCCTCGTGCCGCGCCAAGGTCGCGTTGACCAGCACCGAGAGGGTGCCATCAGATGCCGTGCGAACGTCGAGGGAGATCTCTCGGAGCTCACCCTGACGGTTGAGTAGCGGGACGAGTTGCGTCTCGTAGTACTCCTTGCCGTCGGACCGGAGGAGATCCGGGAACTGCTGACGATCGACCAGCTCTTCTCGGGTGTAGCCGGTCCAGCGAAGGAACGTCTGGTTGACCTTGACGATGACACCATCGGGCGCGACGGTCAGATAGCCGACCGGGGCGTGCTGGTAGAGCAGCTCCGCGTCGTCGTCGCGCAGCTGTTCGTAGCCGGCGGCCCACTCTCCCGCGGTGTGCATCATGGTCAAAACGTAACCCGCGGGCGGCCCAACCGCCTGAGTAGGTCAAGGTTGCCCGTCATACTGGTGCCAAGTGAGGTGATCATGGACGCAGAAGCGTTGTTCGACGACATGACGGCGGAGCTTTCCGTACGCGGCGCGTCGCCCGGAGCGATGTTCGGCGCGCGTTCACTCACCCTCGGGCGCAAGGTTTTCGCGACCACCAAGAATGGTCGCGTCACGGTCAAGCTGGGCTCCGGAACCGCGGTCCAGGAACGTGCGCTCGAGATTGGCACCCCCTTCGACCCGAGCGGCAAGGGCCGACCCATGAAGGACTGGGTCACCTTCGACGCCGATCAGGACGCCGACGAGGTGGGGGCATTGATCGATGCAGCGTTCGAGCTGGCGAAGAAGCGCGCGTGATCTTCTCCTGCCCGGATCCGGCGCTCGATCCGTACTTCGCCGCAAAGCTTCTGAGCCTGCAGCACGAGGCGTACGCGCTGGAGGCTGAGCTGGTCGGCGACGACCGACTGCCGCCCCTGCAGGAGGATCACGAGGCGATCGCCGAGCCGCGCGTCCAGTGGTGCACCGCCTGGGACGGGGTCGACCTTCTCGGCGCCATCAGCTGGCACGAGCATGAGGACCACGTCGACATCGAGCGGGTGATGGTCAGCCCGGCGGCTCATCGACACGGGATCGCCACGGCGCTGCTGGGACATGTGCGCGAAGATGCTCATGGTCGCGAGCTCGTCGTGTCGACCGGACGGGACAACGCTCCCGGGGTGACGCTCTACCTCAAGCACGGCTTCATGCCCGTCGAGGACGAAGAAGTGCCGCCAGGCATCTGGATCACCAGATTTCGATTGAGCTAGCGATCTCGGTGCGTGCTGAACCCGCCGCGCGGCAGACTGTGCGCCTATGAGCGAGATTCCTTCAGCCCTGGCCGGAGCCTTCGGGCCTGACTTCACCTGGGGCGTGTCGACCGCGTCGTACCAGATCGAGGGCGGTGTGGCCGAGGGCGGACGCGGTCTGTCGACGTGGGACGTGTTCTGCGAGCAGCCCGGCCGCATCAAGGACGGCGACACCGGCGAGGTGGCCTGCGACCACTACCACCGCTATCCCGAGGACATCGCGCTGATGGCCGACCTCGGGATCGATGCCTACAGGTTCTCGTTCGCCTGGCCCCGGATCCAGCCCGACGCCTCGGGTGCGGTCAACTCCGAGGGTCTGGCGTTTTACGACCGGCTCATCGACCGACTGCTCGAGGCTGGAATCGAGCCGGTGCCGACGCTCTTCCACTGGGACACCCCACAGGCGCTCGAGGAGCTCGGCGGCTGGCAGAACCGCGACATCACCGACCGGTTCGCTGACTACGCGTCGGTGCTTGCCACACACTTCGGCGATCGCGTGAAGCGTTGGATCACGCTCAACGAGCCCGTCGTCGTGACCCTCGTCGGTAACGCGATCGGCATGCACGCACCTGGCAAGACCCTCGGCTTCGATGCGCTCTCGGTGGCGCATCACCAGCTGCTCGCCCACGGCAAGGCTGTTCAGGCCATGCGGGCTGCGGGCGCCGGCAACATCGGCATTGCCAACAACCACGCTCCGATCTGGCGCGCCGACGACTCTCCGGAGGCGGAGCAGGCTGCCGGCTTCTACGACGTCATCTACAACCGACTCTTCGCCGATCCGATCCTGCTCGGCGAGTGGCCGATGGAGGGTATCGAGACGGGTTTCCCGGGCTACCAGGACGCCGACCTGGCGACGATCTCGACGCCGATCGACTGGTACGGCATCAACTACTACAACCCGCAGCGCATCGGCCCGCCCGGCAGCAATGCCGGCGTCGTGAACCCCGAGCTTGAGAAGGCACAGATGCCGGACGAGCTGCCGTTCGAGTTCATGGACATCACCGGCTATGACCGCAACGACTTCGGCTGGCCGATCATCCCTGCAGGTTTCACCGAGCTCCTGATGACGATGAAGGAGCGTTATGGCGACAAGCTCCCGCCCATCATGATCACCGAGAACGGTGGCGCCTTCAACGAGCAGCCAGACGAAGCCGGCCGGGTCGCCGACCAGCGGCGCATTGACTACGTGTCATCGCACCTGGCAGCGATCAAGGACGCCATCGATGCCGGCGTAGACGTGCGCGGCTACTTCCACTGGTCGCTGATGGACAACTTCGAGTGGGCCGAGGGCTACTCGCAGCGGTTCGGCCTCGTACACATCGATTACGAGACGCAGAAGCGCACGCCGAAGGACTCGTATGGCTGGTACCGCGACCTGATCGCCAGCCAGAGATGAGCGAAGTGCAGGCGCGATCGGCAGAACCCGTCGATCGGGTACGGATGCCGTGGGTCCTGACGGTCACGCTGGTCAATCTCGGGACGTTCGCGGCCTTCTTCGGTCCGCTCCAAGCGCTCCTCCCAGCACAGGCCAAGGCGTTCGATCCCGACAACAAGGAGACCGTGCTGGCCGTCGTCGCGGGCATCGGCGCCGCGGTGTCGATGGTCGCCAACCCGCTCTTCGGAGCGCTGTCGGACCGTACGACCTCACGCTATGGACGGCGCGCACCGTGGATCTTTGGTGGCACGGTCTCTGGCGCACTCGGGCTGTTGGTGCTCGCCACCGCCAACGGCATCGTCGGGATGATCATCGGCTGGTGCCTCGTGCAGGCCGCGGTCAACGCATCGCTCGCGGCCATCACGGCGACGCTGCCCGACCGGGTGCCGGTGGCCCAGCGTGCGCTCGTCGGGGGATATGTGGGTCTTGGCCAGACACTTGGTGTGCTGGTCGGTGTGGGACTGGCGATCGCCGTGGGCGGGTTCAGGGCGGGATATGTCGCGTGTGCTGTATTCCTGCTCCTCAGCGCGGTGCCGTACTTGCGACGAAGCGACGACCAACCGATCTCCGATCGGACGCCGCTCGTCTGGCGATCCTTCATCCGCAGCTTCTGGATCTCGCCGCGCGAACATCCCGACTACGCGTGGGCGTGGGGCACGAGGTTCCTGGTCAACCTCGGCAACGCGATCGCGACGCTCTATCTGCTGTTCTACCTTGACGACGAAGTCGGCCTGGCTGACCCCGACGGCGGGCTGTTCATCCTCATCACCGTTTACAGCCTGTTCGTCGCAGCGACCGCTGTGATCGCCGGTCGCTGGTCGGATCGAGTCGGCAAGAGGCGCATTTTCGTCGTCGTGTCAGGCGTGGTGATCGCCATTGCCGGGCTGATGCTGGCGCTGTGGCCGACGTGGACCGGTGCACTGTCGGCGGCCATCGTGCTTGGCGTCGGCTTCGGGGCGTTCATGGCGGTTGACCTGGCCATCATCACGCAGGTGTTGCCCGATGCTGACTCACGCGGCAAGGATCTCGGCGTCATCAACATCGCCAACGCGCTGCCGCAGGTGCTGGCTCCGGTCATCGCAGCGCCGATCGTCACGGTGCTCGGCGGTTATCGGGTGCTGTACGTCGTCGCCGCCGTGATCGGGCTGATCGGCTCGACCGCCGTACTGAAGATCCGCTCAGTGCCCTGACGGCTCTCGGGGGCTAGGCCTGTTCGAGGCGTACGCCGGACCACGCATCGTCGAGGGACACGTGCTCGACAGAGTGCCAGCCATAGTCGGCAACGAGCTGGCTGATTGCGTCTGCCGCGATGTCCGTGCGGCCACCGATCGGGTAGCAGATCCAGACGACCGGGATCGAACCGAGCTGCGGCAGGAACTCATCTAGATCGTCGACCAGCTGAGCGCGGCTCTCCACGAACAGGATGGCTCCGTCGATCCGGGCGGCCTCGTCATCGTCGTCCTCGCTGCGCTGCTCGATCGCCACGGCCCCCTCAGGTAACGGGTCGAGCAGGGCAGTCTCCTCAACGGTGCGACCGATGACCCAAACGACGTAACCCTCGGTGATGCGAAGCTTCTCGGCGATGGTCGTCTCGGTCATGCGACCATCCTATGGGGTGCGCTTGACGGCATTGATGTCGCGAATGACTCGACCGGCGTTGATGCCCTTTCGTTCAAATCGGGTGAGCGGGCGCCCCTCGAACCGAGGTGCCCACTCTCCGCCTCGCAGTTCGGGTGAATGCGAAATCACCTCGCGCACCTGCTCGGCGTAATGTTCCCAATCGGTTGCCAGGCGCAACCTGCCGCCCGGCTCGAGCACCCGTACCGCCAGTCGGGCAAAGTCCTGTGTAATGAGCCGCCGCTTGTGGTGACGGGCCTTGGGCCAGGGGTCTGGGAACCAGATGCGCAGCTCGCGCACTGACTCATCGGGCAGCATCGTCGTCAGTGCCTCGGCAGCATTGACGACAGCAAGGCGGATGTTCGTCACGCGTCTGTGTCGCATGGTGACCAGGGTCTGCGCCACCCCCGGTACATAGACCTCGAGTCCGAGGAAGTCGTGGTCGGGTTGTTCCATCGCGGCGTGCACGAGTGCTTCGCCGCGACCGCTGCCGATCTCGACGACCAGGGGGGCGGTACGGCCGAACATCGACGGGGCGTCGAACACGTACGCCGGGTCGACCGAGGTGCTTGGTCCGTGATCCGGCACCTCGAGGAGGTACCGACCGGCCGCCCACGCCCGCGCGCTCTCCTGGCGCTCGGTGAGCCGCCCACCGCGCCGGGTGAATGACACCGGACTGGTGCGATAGGCAGGTGGCTCCACGGGGGCTAGCGTAAAGGGCGTGACAATCGAACCCGACACCAAGGACTGGACCTGGGTCTTGTCCCAGCGATGCGCCGAGTGTGGCATGACCGCCAGCGAGGTCGTGCCCACCGAGATCGGTGAGCTCGTACGCGGCGACGTGCCGCGCTGGGAGGCGGTGCTGGGGCGGCCGGGTGTACGGGATCGCCCGTCGCCGACCGTCTGGTCGCCTCTGGAGTACGCATGCCACGTGCGCGACGTGTACGTGCTCTTTGCCGAGCGCGTTGAGTTGATGCTCAACCACAGCGACCCGCAGTTTGCCAACTGGGACCAGGACGAGACGGCGATCGAGCACGACTACGCATCGCAGGATCCCGCAGTGGTGTCGGACGAACTGGTTGCGGCTGGCGACGTGGTCGCGCGTGTCTTCGACGACGTCTCCGACGACGCGTGGGACAGGACGGGGCGTCGCAGCGACGGTTCGACATTCACCGTCGCAACGCTCGGCCAGTACTTCCTGCACGACATCGTCCACCACCTTCACGACGTCCGCGGTTGATGCAGTGGGACGCGATCGTCCTCGCCGGTGGTCGCGGGTCGCGCCTCGGCGGAGTCGACAAGGCGTCGCTGGAGATTGACGGTGCAACGCTGCTGAGCCGTGCGCTCACGGCGGTCACCGGAGCATCACGCACGATCATCGTCGGCGAGGCCGAAGTGCCGGGTGCGATCGTCGTTCAGGAGGTGCCGAGGTTCGCCGGTCCCGCCGCTGCAGTCGGTGCGGGTCTCGCGGAAGTGACCGCCCCGTACGTGTTGCTCGCTGCCGTCGATCAACCGTTCCTCGCTGATGCCATCAGTGTGCTGCTTGCCGCAGTGGCGGACGACGGGGTGATTGCTGTCGACGGCGATGGACGCCACCAGAACTTGATGAGTCTGGTCCACGCCGATGCCCTGCGGCGTGCGGTGGAGGCGCAGCCGTCACTGACGAACCTGCCACTGCATGCACTGCTGGAGCCGCTCGATCTTGTTGAGGTCGCCGTACCGCTTCGATCGACCCTCGACATCGACACGTGGCACGATCGAGATCGAGCAGAAGGAGCGAACGATGCCTGACCTCGACTGGGGTGAGTCCGACTGATGGGACGTCTCACCCGCCGTATGTCGACCGCCCGGTACGCAGCCGACGGCTCGTCGGCGACGCGCGAGGACGCCCTGGCGGTCGAGGAGCCGCTGGAGATCCGGGTCAACGGCGCGTCGTTGTCGGTGACGATGCGGTCGCCGGGCGACGACTTCGACCTGGTCGCCGGGTTCTTGGTCGCTGAGGGCGTGATCTGGTCGGCCGAGCAGCTTGCCTCGATGCGATTCTGCGCCGGTACGGATGAGGATCGCGTGCAGACGTTCAATGTCATCGACGCGGCCCTCAGCTCGGAGACTGCGCTGCCGGACCTCTCGCTCGAGCGCCACGTCTACACTTCGAGCTCCTGCGGAATCTGTGGGACGGCGACGATCGAGGCTGTGCACAAGGCGGCGCACTTCGGGCACCTCGACGACGACGCTGCCTGGCCGGCAACCCTGCTCGGTTCGCTCCCGGATCGACTCCGCGAGCACCAGTTGGTGTTCGACCGTACCGGCGGGGTTCACGCGGCAGGGCTGTTCGACGCTGACGGAGATCTGCTTTGCCTCCGGGAGGATGTCGGCAGACACAACGCCGTGGACAAGGTGGTCGGTTGGGCGCTGCGCGAAGAGCGGCTGCCGCTTCGGAGGACCGTCCTCCAGGTGTCGGGTCGTGCGTCGTTCGAGCTGGTGCAGAAGGCGCACATGGCCGGCATAGCCGTTCTCGCCGCGGTTTCCGCGCCGTCTTCGCTCGCGGTCGAGCACGCTGAGTCGGCCGGTATGACGCTGATCGGCTTCAGCCGCGACGGCGTCTTCAACGCCTACGCAGGAGCCCACCGCATCAGCTGAGGAGAGCCACAGAGGTGTGGTGTCCGCACTAGTGCGTAGTGCGTGGTAGTGTCTCATCCATGGATGCGACTCAGCTGCTCAAGGGCGTTCTCGACGTGGCGGTGCTTGCCGTCGTCGAGGACGAAGACGGATATGGCTATGACGTCGTGCGCAGGTTGCGTGCGGGCGGTCTCGAAGAGGTCGGTGATGCGTCGGTCTACGGCACGCTACGGCGGCTCTACACGGCTGGCGCGCTGACCTCGTACGTGGTCCCTTCCGAGGAGGGTCCGCATCGCAAGTACTACGGCATCAACGCCCACGGTCGGGCGATGCTCGATCTGCAGCGCAAGGTCTGGACCGAGTTCTCAACCACCATGAACAACTTGCTGGAGGCATCATGACCACCTCGACCGTCACGCCCGAGATCGCGCAGTTCGCACAGGGTGTGCGCCAGGCGCTCGCCGATCTGCCTGCAGACGAGGTCGACGACCTCACCGACGGACTCGAGGCAGACCTCGCCGAGGCGTACGCAGAAGACCTGCAGCGCGAACTCCCCGATCCGTCGGCCTATGCCAGCGAGCTACGACTCGCGGCCGGGCTGCCAGCGCGGGGCAGGGTCAAGAAGGGTGTGTTCGCCGGTATCGGCGACAGCCTGCGCGACACCCGCCGAGATGTCGGGATCGCCATCGGTCGCAACCCGACACTGTCCGGGATCGCCGACTTCCTGGTCTCTCTCCGCCCCGCATGGTGGGTGCTTCGTGCCTGGCTGGCAACCTGGCTCGTCTCCGCCTTCTTCGGCAGTGAGCAGGGCTACTGGTTCTCAGGTCCGGGCTGGTTCCTGGTGTTGGCAGTGTTCGTGGCCGTCAGCGTGCAGTGGGGCCGCGGCCAGTGGAGAGTCCGTGGTGTCGGTCCGCTCGTCGTGCTCGGCAATGTCGTGGCAGTGATTGCGCTGCTCCCGGTTCTGGCCGCTGCGGACAGCTGGGGTGCGAGCGAGTACTCCTACGGCGACTCCTATGACGGTGACCCGGGGACGAGTCAGGGGATGACGCTCGGCGGCGAATCGGTGACGAACATCTTCGCGTACGGCGCGGATGGGAAACCGTTGTCCAACGTCCAGCTGTTCGATCAAAATGGGCGCCCCCTCGTGACGCATCTCGATCCGATCCGCGATGAGTGCGGCGACGGCGACCGGTGCGAGTTCAGCGCTGATGGACTCTCGGCCGCACAGACCCAGCTCGAGACAGGTGCGAGCACAGGGAACGTGTTTCCGCTGTCGTTCATCCAGGGTTTGGTCGACGAGATGACCGGAGAAGTGAGTGCAGATCCGCGCGCCGAGCCGACCGCGGCAACGCCGCCGTTCGTCAAGGTCCCGGCTGTGATGCCGACGCCCAAGATCGCGAAGTCGAACCCGTAGATCGGGAGCAAACGCGGCCGCCCGCGCGTTGTATAGAGTGAAAGTACCGACTCCATCACGGAGCCGATATCCCACGGAGGGAAACATGAAGAGCAGTAACCCCGTCTTTGCTCGCAGCGCCGAGTTCAACGGCAAGGGCACGGCAACCGCCGCCAACCCATCGCAGTGGCAGATCGACCTCAACGGCGAAGGATCCCCGACTCATACGGGCCGCGGAACGGGCCGCATGACGCTCGACTCCGTCGTGGAGAAGACCGCCATCTCGCTCGTGCTGCTCACTGCAGCTGCGGCCGTCACCTGGTTCACCATCGGTGATCTCGGCGACCCGATCACTGGTGACGACGCCTACAGCAAGGCGTTCATCTTGGCGATGGGCGGCGCAATCCTTGGCCTCGTACTGTCGCTGGTCAACTCGTTCAAGAAGGTCATCAGCCCTGCGCTCGTCATCGCGTACGCCGTGGTCGAGGGCGTGTTCGTCGGTGCCTTCTCGAAGGTCATCGCCAGCTATGTCAATGACCCGACGATCGTCTTCCAGGCCGTACTCGCCACGATGGTCGCCTTCGGTGGCACGCTCGCTGCATACAAGTTCTTCAACATCCAGGTCACCGACAAGTTCCGTAAGGTCGTCACCATTGCGATCTTCAGCTTCGTCGGCGTCATGCTGGTCAACTTCGTACTCAGCCTCACAGGTGTCCTCGAGAGCGGGGGGCTGCGCGGCTTCAACACGCTCGGCCTGCTGGTCTCGGCTGCCGCCGTCGTGCTCGCTGTGCTGATGCTGATCATGGACTTTGACTACGTCGAGCGTGGTGTCGCAGCTGGCATCCCCGAGCGCGAGTCATGGCGTGCAGCGTTCGGTCTGACCGTCACGCTGGTCTGGCTCTACATCGAGCTGCTGCGCATCCTCGCGATCTTGCGTGGCGACTGACAAACCGCAGCACAAGCAGATGGCCGGTCCTTGGGGCCGGCCATCTGTCTCGTTGGGCTGGTGCGTCCTAGGACCGGACGGGGATGAGTCGTCGCCGGCGCAGGACACTCGCCCAGCGACCGCTGCGTACGACCTGGGTGCCGGGCTCCTGGGCAGCTTGCGTCGCTGCATCGCCAAGCGACATGAGATCGCGTGGCTGACCCGCGTCGATGACGTCCTGCTCCGGATCGTTGAGCGCGGCCGCAACGGCGGGTATGAGCACCGAGACCATGTTGGCGTAGCCCGCAGCTGACGGGTGGAACCGGTCCTCGCCGAACATCATGTCGCGCTGTTCCTTGAACAACCCGCCGAGCAGGTCGCCGAGCGAGACCGCTCGACCACCGGCGCGGACTACCCCGATGGTCTGCTGGCGAGCAAGGCGCCGACTCCACTGACGGGCGACTTCGCGCAGCGGCTGAAGGATCGGACGAACGGTGCCCAGATCGGGACAGGTGCCGACGACGACCTCGCAGCCGTCGCTGGTCAGTCTGGTCACGACTTTGGCAAGCATTCGCACCGAGGCGCGGGGGAGCACGCGGTGGGTCACATCGTTGGTGCCAACGACGATCACGGCGACATCTGGCTTGAAGCCCTCAGCGAGCTCGATCTGCGCCATCAGATCGGAAGTCTGGGCGCCGACGACAGCTTGGCACCTCATTTCAACCTGCGCATCGAGCACGTGTGAGAGGCCGACACCGAGCAGGCCGGCGGGGGTTGAGTCCGACGAAGTCATGCCGTAACCGACGGCTGCGGAGTCGCCTATGACGAGGCAGCGAATCGTGCGACCGCCCAGGGCCTCGCCGTACAGACCATCGGGTGTCGGAGGCCGTGCATCGGTCGTCCCGATCGCGCGACGGGCAAGCAGTGCCTCGCCAATCAAGAAGGCATAAAAGCTCGAGAGAGTTGCCACACCTCCGCCGAGGGCGAAGGTTGCGACTTTGCGTGTGCGTGCCATGGATCAATTTTACGTCGCGTCCATGACGGATTTCGTACATACGCCAGGTCATGGCGAACCTTCGCGCAACATAAGGTGAAGCAGTGCGCCGCGAATATGTTCCCAACCTGCGAGACATCGGTGGGATCTCTACTGATGACGGAAGCGAAGTTCTCGCCGGTCGTGTTCTGCGTAGCGCCATGCCGTCGACCAGAGACCTGATCCCGGAGGGTATCGCCTGGCCGCCCGCCGTGGTCATCGACCTGCGCTCCGACGGTGAGTGCGATCCGATCCACCCCCTGGCCCAACAGGGCTCTCGCATCGTCAATCTGCCGCTGTTGAGTGCCCTGAGGCCCGACCTGGCACCGCCGGAGAACCTGCACGGGCTCTACTTGCTGCTCCTCGACCACGCGTCGATGTACCTGGTCGAGCTCGTACGTGAGGTGGCTTCCGCACCCGGTGCGACACTGATTCACTGCGCCGCTGGCAAGGACCGCACAGGTGTCTCCGTCGCCCTGCTGCTCCGACTCGTCGGCGCATCTCGCGAGGACGTACTCGCCGACTACCAGCTCACCGAGGAGTCAGCGAAAGCGATCCATGCTCGGCTGCACAAGTTGCCCGGTCGGCGTCATCGCGCAGCGCTGCCGCCGGCCTTCCTCGATGTTTCGACCGAGGCGATCGAGGGTGTGCTCGATGCGTGGGACGACCACGTGGACGGCGTACACGGCTGGTTTCGAGGCGTCGGTGGCAACGATGATCTCGTGACACAGCTGCGCCGTACTCTGGTCCGATGAGCGTGAGTCCCATGGGAGTGAGGGACCGCCTTGTGGAGTCGCGCGTGGTCCCACTCGGCGGGATCCGCGGACTGTCGGTGCACCGGACGCTGCCACTGCGTGGATTGCCGACTGTCGGTCCTTGGTGTTTTGTCGACCAGTTCGGGCCGACGTTTTCGCGCATGGAGGTGATGCCGCACCCGCACACCGGCCTGCAGACCGTGACATGGCCGCTGGTCGGCGAGATCCGGCATCGCGACAGCCGCGGGAGCGACGTTGTGCTGCGGCCCGGCGAGCTCAATCTGATGACGTCTGGCGACGGCGTCTCACACTCTGAGGTGTCGGTGTCCAGCAAGCCGACGGTGATGCACGGGCTGCAACTGTGGGTCGCACTGCCCAACAGTCGCCGCCTGGGACCGTCCAACTTCGAGCACCACGCCTCGCTGCCTCGTGTCGAGCGTGAGGGCTGGAGCGCGACTGTGATGATGGGCGAGTTCGAGGGCGCCACCTCTGCCGCCACGACGTATTCACCCATGGTCGGCGCCGAGCTACGGCTGCGTCCCGGCCGATCGACGGTTCGGCTCGAACCAGGTTTTGAGCACGCGATCCTCGCCGTCGACGGGCTGGCGCTCGTCGATGGGCAGATCGACCTGGCCCACCGCGAGATGTACTACCTCGCCCCGGGACGCACTGAGGTGACGATCGGCGTACGGTCCGACACGATCGTCTTGTTGATTGGTGGTGAGCCGTTCTCCGAGCAGCTCCTGATGTGGTGGAACTTCATTGGCCGAACGCATGACGAGATTGTTGAGGCACGCAACGACTGGGAGGCGGCGAGCGAGCGCTTCGGCTTTGTCGACGGGCACGACGGTGTACGCATACCGGCCCCGCCGATGCCGAACGTCCGTCTGACGCCCCGCCGCCGCACAGCCTGACCGTGACTTGGTCACCTCGGGTTCCACATCCCAGCAATTTCAGATACTCTCAGTATCTGAAATTGTGAGGCCCACTACCCGAACGGATTGGTCATGACTCACTTCACCGACAAGGTCGCCGTCGTCACCGGGGCAGGCTCCGGCATCGGCCGCGCGCTGTCCATCGAGCTGGCCCGGCGAGGCGCCACGCTTGCCATCAGCGATGTCGACACAGTGGGACTCGCGGAGACTGAAGCGCTCGTCAAGGCGGAGGGCGCTGACGTCAGGGCCGACCATCTCGACGTGTCGCAACGTGAGCTCGTGCTGGCATATGCCGACGACATCGCCAAGCACTTCGGCAAGGTCAATCTGGTCTTCAACAACGCCGGGATCGCCTTCACCGGCAGCGTCGAGCAGATGTCGTTCAAGGACATGGACCGAGTCATGGACGTCGACTTCTGGGGGGTCGTCAGCGGAACCAAGGCATTCCTCCCGTACCTCGTCGAGTCCGGCGACGGCCACATCATCAACATCTCGAGTATCTTCGGCCTGTTCTCCGTTCCGACCCAGAGCGCATACAACGCCGCCAAGTTCGCGGTACGTGGGTTCACCGAGTCGCTGCGCCAGGAGATGATCCTCAACAAGCGCCCGGTCAAGGTCCTCTGCGTCCACCCTGGCGGCGTCAAGACCAACATCGCCCGCAAGGCCGAGCAGGTGGAGGGCCTCGACCACGACCACCTTGCCAAGCAGTTCGACAAGCTTGCACGCACGTCGCCAGCCAAAGCTGCCAACGTCATCCTCAGGGCCGTCGAGAAGAACAAGGCGCGGGTGCTCATCGGTGCCGATGCCTGGGTGCTCGACAAGTTCGTACGCGGTGCAGGGCCAGGTTATGCCCGCGTCGTCGCATCGGTCAGCAAGCGCAACGGGCTCCAGTAGTTCGTGCGGTCTAGCTTTCGAGGTCGTTCACGCCCGAGGGGCGGGCGTCCTCAGGGAGGGCGCGCAGAGTTGCCACGAGCGTGTGCGTGACGAGGTCGCGGATCTCGTCACGGGTGATGGTGGGTGCATCGAGCCATTCGTGTGCGGCATTGCGCATGAACTGCAGCCAGCTGCGCACGGCGATCTTTGCGAGCTCTGAGGCTTCGCGGGCCGGTTCGACGGCGTCGAGAATTCGTTCGCTCTGCACGCGCAGATCTTGGTCAACGATCGCCTGGATCTCAGGGTCTGCTGATGCACCGCCGTGGAACACCGCCTTGACTCCCATCTTGTGGGCGGCGCAGTAGTCCAGATAGATCTCGATTCCTTGGTGCAGCTGGTCAAGGATCGGCAGGCTTGGGTCGGGCAATGTCTGCTCAGACATCCGGCCGGACTCGCGGCGGACCATCGCAGCGAAGAACGCTCGCTTGGTGGGGAAGTAGTGATAGAGCAAACCTCGCGAGACGCCGGCCTCTTCGGCGAGCACCTCGATGTGGACGTCTTCGTAGGACTTGTCAGCGAACAGCTCCGCGCCGAGGTCAAGCAGCTGGTCCTGGCGTGCTTCGCGACTGAGACGCGTGCGGGTGGCCATGCGAGCAGACTACTTGACTTAGGTTCAGCAGAGGCTAGGCTGAACCTACTAAATCTCAGTTCAATAGGAGTCAGAAGGTGCGCAACGACTGGGGCGGACAGACCTTCCCGCATCCGAGTGGCCGCAAGCCGATCATCGGCGACATCCTGGGGGCCGATGTCGAGACGCCGCTGCAGAGCACGATGCTCCGCGCCGCCGACCTCGGGCCGATCTTTGAGATGCACATCTTTGACCAGAAGTTCGTCTTCGTCACCGGTGCCGAACTGGCGGGAGAGCTCTGCGACGAGTCGCGCTTCGCCAAGGGGCTTTCACCTGCGCTCGTAGCACTCCGCGAGTTTGCCGGAGAGGGACTCTTCACGGCCTACAACGATGACACCAACTGGGCGTTGGCACACGACCTGCTCCGCCCAGCGTTCACCAAAGCGGCGATGCAGACCTATCACCCGACGATGCTCGCTGCTGCGCAGGAACTCTTCGACCTGTGGGATTCGCACGGCAAGCCTGTAGACGTGTCAGCCGACATGACGAAGCTGACGATGGAGACCATCAGCCGTACGGCCTTCAGCACCGACTTCGGGTCGTTCAGCCGCAGCGAGCCACACCCGTTCATTCCGGCGATGATCGCGGCACTCAAGGCAGGCCAGCGCAAGGGCTCGCTCAACGCGATGCCGGGTGCCTCGCGGCTCTCCAAACGCATCGACAAGAAGAACGCGCATCACCTCGAGTATGTGGATTCGCTGCTTGACGGCATCATTGCCGATCGCCGCGCGGGCGAGCCAGACGAGAGTGACCTGCTCGGCATCATGTTGCACACGCCGCATCCTGAGACGGGGGAGCGCCTCGATGACGTCAACATCCGTCACCAGATCCTCACCTTCCTGGTTGCGGGGCATGAGACGACGTCGGGTGCGCTGTCGTTCGCGCTCTACTACATCTCTCAGAACGCCGACATCCTCGCCAAGGCGCACGCTGAGGTCGACCAGATCCTTGGCCCCGATCGTGACGCCCTTCCGACTTTCGAGCAGGTCGCGAAGTTCCGCTATCTCCGCCGCGTGCTCGATGAGGGGCTGCGCCTTTGGCCCACGGCGCCCGCCTTTGCCCGGAGCCCGCGCGAAACGACCGTGCTCAGCACGGGTCACACGATGCGCCCCGAGGATTGGGCGATCGTGGTGTTGCCGATGATGCATCGGGACAAGGCGGTGTGGGGTGATGATGCGGACCAGTTCGACCCCGACCGCTTCGAGCCGGAGAACGCTCGTGGCCGTCAGCCGCACTCTTACAAGCCGTTTGGTACAGGAGAGCGCTCGTGCATTGGCCGGCAGTTCGCACTTCACGAGGCGATCCTCGTGCTGGCTCGCATGCTGCATCGCTATGACCTCGCCGCCGATCCCGACTATGAGCTCGAGATAGCCGAGCGACTCACCCTGATGCCCAGGAACTTCGAGCTGACACTGACACCCCGAGTGCCAAGCTCACACAGTCCTCAAGGCGAGCCAAGCGTCGTGTAGCTCAGGCGTACGCGACGCCCGTCGCGTGGAGCGGGCAATAACCGTAAGGGTTCTTGACGAGGTATTGCTGGTGATAGTCCTCGGCGTAGTAATAGGTTTCCAGCGGCAGGAGCGATGTGGTGATCTCGCCGTAGCCTGCCGCGGTCATCTTGGTCTGGTACGCCGCGCGCGAGGCCTCGGCCTGCTCCTGTTGCTCAGATGTCGTCGTCAGGATGATGGAGCGGTACTGCGACCCGCGGTCATTGCCCTGACGCATGCCCTGGGTCGGGTCGTGGTTCTCCCAGAACACCTTGAGCAGCCGCTGGTAGGTCAGCTTGGAGGGATCGAAGATCACGCGTACGACCTCGGCATGGCCGGTCCGTCCGGTGCAGACCTCTTCGTACGTCGGATTGGGCGTGGAGCCACCGGCGTAGCCAACTGAGGTCGACCAGACGCCCGGCAGCTCCCAGAACGTCTTCTCCTCCCCCCAGAAGCAGCCGAGACCGAAGATCGCGACGCCGAAGCCGTCAGGTGCCTGCGTTTCGACGGGATTGCCGAGGGTCAGGTGTGTGCCGCCGACCTGGTAGGGACGACCGGATCGACCCGGAAGGGCCGAGTCAGCTGACGGGATCTCGTTCTTGTTGCGGTTGAAGATCATGGGTTCCACCTCTCACGTCAAGTTTACGGATCCAGCCACGCTCGACGAGGCGAGCGATCGTGACGAACCGCTGACGCCGGATGGTCCCTGATGTTCAAACACACCGCTAGGCTCGGCCCAGGAGGAACCCACGTGGCCAAGAGGCAACCGAAGCAAAGCGAAATACCGGTCGGGATTGAGGTCGCCACCCAGTGGTCGTGGCGTCTGCTGGTGATCGCCGCCGCAGGTTTCGTCGGCATCTGGCTGCTGCGCTTCTTCTCTGAGATCACCGTCCCGATCGCGATCGCGGTGCTCGGTACGGCGTTGGTCGTGGGTGCCGTCGACTGGCTCGAGGCCAAAGGTCTGCCGCGGGTTGCGGCGACGGCGGTCGTCGTGGTCGGAATGCTCGCTGGATTCATCGGAATGCTGGCGCTGGTTGGACAGCAGCTCGCCACGCAGGTGGTCGACCTGAAGTCCAACGTCGTCGAGGGCATCGATCAGGTCCAGGTCTGGGCCCAGACCGGCCCCCTCAAGCTCACCGACACGCAGATCCAGGACTGGATCGACCAGGCCAAGTCCTCGATCTCCAACAGCGACACCTCAGTCCTGACGACGGTCACCAGCGTGGGCACGACCCTCACCCACATCGTTGCTGGATTCTTCATCGCGCTTTTCGCATCGTTCTTCTTCCTTTATGAGGGCGATCGCATCTGGAGCTGGATCGTTGCGCTCTTCCCTCGAGCCGCACGCGACAAGGTCCATTCGTCCGGCCTGACGGCGTGGGCGTCGCTTACCGCGTTCGTACGTGCCACGATCATCGTTGCGTTCACCGATGCTGTCGGCATTGCGTTCGGAGCCTGGGTGCTTGGAGTCCCGCTGACCTTCGCGATCGGTGTGCTGGTGTTCCTCGGCGCGTTCGTGCCGATCATCGGTGCGCTGCTGTCGGGACTGGTCGCCGTGCTGGTCGCGCTCGTGGCTCAGGGCCCGTGGACCGCGCTGTGGATGTTGCTTGTCGTGATCGCGATCCAACAGCTGGAGTCACACGTGCTTCAGCCCTTCCTGATGGGCAAGCTGGTAGCTGTCCACCCGCTGGCGATCATCCTCGCCATCGCGGGAGGCGTCGCGGTTGCCGGCATAGTCGGAGCGCTGATCGCCGTGCCCCTCGCCGCCTGTCTGAACGGTGTTGTACGACATCTGGTGCAGGCTGCGCAGGAGTACCAAGACGAGCCCGAGCCCAAACCTGCATGACCGACGTTCACGCCACCTGTGCCTCGCTGCCCGGCGCGATTCGAACCTACCCGTTCGGCGAGGAGACCGCTGTCTACAAGGTCGGCGGCAAGATGTTCGCCCTCATGCGGGACGTGCCGACCAGCATCAACCTCAAGGCAGAACCGGCCGAGGTCACCGGGCTGGTCGAGACGTACGACGCGGTCCAACGCGGTTACCACATGAACAAGAAGCACTGGGTCACGGTGCAGCTCGATGGCTCCTTGCCCGAGGGGCTCCTCGAGGAGCTGATCGAGGACTCTTACGACTTGATTGTCGACAAGTTGCCCGCGCGCGACCGTCCCTGGGCGAGGGCCGACGATCAAGCATCCGGCGGCGCCAAGCACGGTTAGTCTGATCACGTGGATCTGAACGATGTGAGGGAAGCCCGCAAGCTGCTCGACGGCGTCATCGAAGTCACCCCGATGGCGCATTCGCGCTGGCTCAGCAACATCGCTTCGACGCCGGTCTACCTGAAAGCCGAAAACCTCCAGCGCACCGGTTCGTTCAAGATCCGCGGAGCGTACGTACGCATCGCGAGGCTGAGCGACGAAGAGCGTTCGCGCGGCGTCGTGGCGGCGAGCGCCGGCAACCACGCGCAGGGCGTCGCCCTTGCTGCCGCGATGCTTGGGACCAAGGCGACGATCTTCATGCCTGAGGGTGCGGCGCTGCCCAAGGTCGCGGCGACCGAGGGCTACGGAGCTGACATCCAGTTCGGCGGCTCTGGCGTGACCGAGGCGCTTGTACCCGCCACGGCGTTCGCCAAGGAGACGGGTGCGGTGCTGATCCACCCCTTCGACCACGAGGACATCCTCGCCGGGCAGGGCACGGTCGGCCTTGAGATCGTGGAACAGTGCCCGGACGTCAAGACGATCCTGGTGCCTGTTGGCGGCGGCGGACTGGCCGCCGGCATCGCCTTGATTCGCCGGGGGCGTCCCGACATCCGCATCATCGGCGTGCAGGCCGAGGACGCTGCGTCCTATCCTGCATCACTCCAGGAAGGGCACCCCATCGCGTCGGTGATGGGCGCAACCATGGCAGACGGCATCGCGGTCGCCGAGCCCGGCCGAATCCCGTTCGAGGTCATCTCCGAGCTGCTCGATGACGTCATCACGGTCAGCGAGGAGTCGATCAGTCGCGCACTGATCTCCCTGCTCGAGCGTGCAAAGCTGCTCGTCGAACCCGCCGGCGCGGCTGCAGTTGCGGCAGTCCTTGAGCGGCCGGACGCATTTGAGGGTCCAGTCGTCACGGTCCTGTCGGGTGGCAACATCGACGCACTGGTGCTGATGGACGTCATCCGTCACGGGCTCGCCGCAGCGGGCCGGTTCCTGCTGTTCCGAGCAAGAATCTCTGACCGCCCCGGCGCCCTGATGGGGCTGTTGACTGACCTCGCCGAGATGCAGGTCAACGTCCTCAACGTCAACCATGACCGTGCTTCGGAGTCACTGGGCGTACGTCAGGTCGATGTCGACATGCAGGTCGCTACGCGTGGACCGCAGCACCGGGCCGAGGTCAGGAAACGGTTGACTGAGCTCGGCTACGAACTCGTCTGACCTCTGGCCGATGAGCGGTGAGTTTGCAACCTTTTGAGTGTCTGAGAGGCAGATCGGTGAGTCTGCAACCTAACAATTGTCGGAAAGGTTGAAGACTCACCGACTGCCGTGCAGGAGCGATGACCTCAGAAGGGCTTGGCGTCGACGATCTCGACCGTGATGTCCTTGCCGTTCGGCGCTTCGTATGAGACCGAGTCGCCCTTCTTCTTGCCGACCACGGCAACACCGAGCGGCGACGTCGGTGAGTAGACGTCGATCTCGACGCTGGAGTCCATGCTCATCAGCTCACGGGAGCCCAACAGGAACTGTTCGGTGCCGGTGTCGCCCTTGAACCGGATCGTGACGATCATCCCGGCCTCGACGACGCCATCATCGGCAGGCTTGTCGCCAACCTCGGCGCGGCGCAGCATGTCTTCGAGCTGGCGAATTCGGGCCTCGGTCTTGCCCTGCTCCTCGCGGGCGGCGTGGTAGCCGCCATTCTCCTTGAGGTCGCCCTCTTCGCGGGCGGAGGCAATCTTGGCGGTGATGTCGGACCGTACGTCGCCGGTCAGGTGCTCGAGCTCCTGCTTGAGGCGATCGAATGCCTCTTGGGTCACCCAGATCGTCTCTGTCTCAGTGGGCTGAGTCATGACGGAGCTCCGTCCTCTTCATTGGAGTGGTACGTACCGCACCCCAGGCCGCTGCCTGGGGTGAATAGACCAGATTACCACTTATTCAACTGCGACACACGTCCGCAGGACTCCGGTGACGGCCCGACGCTCTGTCTCTATGTCGATCGATATGCGCAGCTCTTCTTGCTGCGATGAGGGCAGCTCGATGGTCTTCTCGCCGACAACTGAGTGGTCGGCGGCCTGCGCGTAGACCGTGCACTCCACGTCGAGTGGTTTGGGCCGTACGACGTCCAGCTTGACGGTCACCAAGTGGTCGTCGACCACGACGTAGCCATAGACGCGCGCCGTCACGGGTTTGTCCTGGAAGCCGACCCACGCGGCCAGGGCGATGCCGATGATGATGCCGATTGCGGCGATCAGCGGCCAGAACCACCGAGGTCTGTTGCTGGTGCCATAGCGAGCGCCGAGGTCTGTCACATCGCCAGTCTTTCAGTTCGCGCCAACCCTGCACCAATCGTGTTCAGGAACACCCGCAGCGTTTCCTGTGTTGTCGACAGTGCGAGGATTTCAGCAGACTCATCGAAGGAGAACTGTGGCCGAGAAGCTGCGCCTCATGCACGTGCACGCCCACCCCGACGACGAGTCGAGCAAGGGCGCTGCGTCGACTGCGCGATATGTCGCCGAGGGAGTCGACGTGCACGTCGCCACGTGCACCGGCGGTGAGCGCGGATCGATCCTCAACCCGCAGTTCCAGCACCCTGGAATCGAGGACAACCCCGAGCTCATCACCGACATCCGTCGCGAAGAGATGGATCGTGCCCGCGAGATCCTCGGCGTGACCCAGGACTGGCTGGGATTTGTCGACTCGGGCTGGCCCGACGGTGATCCCAAGCCGCCGCTGCCGGAGGATTGTTTCGCGTTGGTGCCGATCGAGGATGCCGCGGCGCCGCTCGTACGATTGATCCGCTCGTTCAGGCCGCACGTCTTGACGACGTACGACGAGAACGGTGGCTACCCGCACCCCGATCACATCAAGTGCCACGAGATCAGTGTCCATGCATTCGAAGCGGCCGCCGATCCGGCGCGCTACCCAGATCTGGGTGAGCCGTGGCAGGTGTCCAAGCTCTACTACCAACTGGGCTGGAGCTGGCCCCGTATGGAGGCGATCGCTGTCGCGATGGAGAAGCACGGTCTCGACAATCCATACGCCGAGCGATTCAAGGACTGGGAGCGCAAGCCCGAGGACGACGCACGCCTCACCACACGCGTCGAATGCGCCGAGTACTTCCACGTGCGCGACGCGGCGTTGCTCGCACATGCCACGCAGATCGACCCCAACGGTTGGTGGTTCGCGATTCCTCACGAGGTACAGGCCGAGGCCTGGCCGACGGAGGACTACCAGCTCGTCAGGTCACACGTCGAGACAAGCGTCCCGGAGACTGATCTCTTCGCTGGCCTGCGTTAGCCGAAGGTTAGGCTCGGGGCATGAATCCGTACGTCTTCGCTGCCCTGGTCTCGGCCGAAAAGCCGCTCACGCCTGACAATGTCAAGCCGGGGTGGATCGCCCTCGTGACGGTGCTGGCACTGTGCGTGGCGACGTACTTCTTGGCGCGCTCGTTCCTCAAGCACTCCCGCAAGGCGCAACAGCCCTGGGAAGGCGAGGACCCGACCGAACCAAAGCGCTAGTCGTCAGGCCTTTTCGGGGACTGCGCGCCATACGAACCAACCAGCCGCGGCTGCGCCACCCAGCAAGCACGCTGCCACGATGACATCGGTGGTCGTCGAGAAGTCTGCCGATACGGACCCCTCGTCCTTGTGCTGGGCGCTGACAATCGAGCCGAGTCCGACGACCAGCAGGTTGATGGCTGCGCTGACACTGATTGCGAGCGCTGCGGACTGCCGCAAGGTGAGGTGCAGAGCGGGCTTGATGACGAAGGTGGACACGATGGCTCCTGCGGCTGCTATCGCGGCGATCATGACGAGGAAGAAGATGTGTTCGGCGAGCCTGATCTCGTCGCGGAAACCGTACGCGAACACGAAGGCGATGAAGTAGCCGACGAATCCGATGACCAGGTTGATCCCGCCGATGATCCCAATTGCTCCGATGCCCCGACCGACGTCTCGCCTCTGTCCCATGCCGGTCATCGTTTCACGCGGCCTAGTGTTGCCGC
>CAZWZC010000021.1:0-31724 GCA_964638755.1 uncultured Aeromicrobium sp.
GATTCGCTACTACTCGATCATCTACAACGCGATCGAGGAGATCGAGGCATCGCTCAAGGGCCTGCTCAAGCCGGAGTTCGAAGAGGCGCAGCTCGGCACGGCCGAGATCCGCGACATCTTCCGCTCCAGCAAGATCGGCAACATCGCCGGTTGTATGGTCACGGGCGGCGTCATCAAGCGCAATGCCAAGGCGCGACTCCTGCGAGACAGCGCGGTAGTGGCCGAGAACCTCGATCTCGGCAGCCTGCGCCGCGAGAAGGATGACGTGTCCGAGGTCCGCGAGGGCTTCGAGTGCGGCATCGTGCTCAAGGGCTACAACGACGTCAAGATCGGTGATGTCATCGAGACGTACGAAATGCGGGAAAAGGTGCGGGCCTAGCCGTGGCCGGTCCTCGGAACGCAAAGGTCGGAGACCGGATCAAGGTGGTCGTCGCGCAGATGCTGGAGCGTCGGGTCAAGGACCCGCGCCTCGGCTTCGTGACGATCACCGACGTCCGGATGACCGGCGACGGCCAGCAGGCCTCGGTGTTCTACACCGTCATGGGTGACGAGACGGCTCGTGCTGAGACTGCGGCGGCGCTCAGGAGCGCCACGGGCCTCATCCGGTCCGAGGTCGGCAAACAGCTCGGCACGCGCATCACGCCGTCGATCGAGTTCTTCCTCGACTCGGTGCCAGAGACGGCCAAGGAGATCGAGGACCTGCTCGCCAAGGCCAAGGCCGCCGATGACGCTGTGGCCGCGCAGTCCGCCGGGGCGACATACGCGGGCGACGCCGACCCCTACAAGAAGCCGCACGAGGACGAAGACTCCGAGTGACGGAGTCAGGCCTTGTCATTGTCGACAAGCCATCGGGCTGGACCTCGCACGACGTGGTTGGACGTATGCGTCGGCTCGCTGGCACCCGCAAGGTTGGCCACAGCGGCACGCTTGATCCCATGGCAACCGGCGTACTCGTTCTGGGCCTCAACCGCGCCACCAGGCTGCTGGGACACCTGACGCTCGTAGACAAGGAATACGTCGCCACGATCCGCCTGGGTCAGTCCACCGTGACCGATGACGCCGAGGGCGGCGTGATCGAGACCGCATCTGCGGTTCACCTCGACGCGGACTCCGTCCGGGCGGCATTACCTCCGCTGACCGGAGACATCCAGCAGGTCCCTTCGGCTGTATCGGCGATCAAGGTGGACGGCGTGCGCTCCTATGCGAGGGTGCGATCGGGTGAGGAGGTGGCGCTCAAGGCCCGCCCTGTCACGGTCTCCGTCTTTCAGCTCACCAGTTCCCGTCACGAAGGAGAAAGCTTCGACGTCGACGTGAGAGTCGTGTGCTCCAGCGGCACCTACATCCGCGCCCTCGCGCGTGATCTCGGCGCGACGCTCGGCGTCGGCGGGCATCTCACGGCATTGCGTCGCACTCGCGTAGGCGGATTCGCATTGGATCACGCTCACACTCTCGAAGCGCTCGAGAAGGAGCTGACCGTGATCGGTCTCGACGCCGTGGCTCGCGCCAGCTTCGAGACGTACGAGCTAAGCGATGATCAGGCGGCCGACGTGACGTTCGGGCGCGCACTTCCCGGCCTTGACCTGGGTGCGCCCGGGCCGGTGGCGGTGTTTGCGCCGACTGGAGCGTTTCTTGCGTTGTACGAGCAACGCGGCGACGACGCCAAGGCTCTCGCAGTGTTCGCGTGACCTGCGCATAGGGTTGTTCACCATGAGACTTCGGCCGATGGCCCGTACGGTCGCGCGGCGCGGCTTTCTGACGATGGTCGCGCTCCAGATCGTGACGATCGGGATCTTGATGATCGTCACCAAGATCCGCAAGGTCATCCGCGGTCGCTCAGCAACACCCTTCCCGGTCACCGCGCCGCGCCCGATCCCGATCGGCGAAGAGGGCACCGCGACGACATTCACATACGGTGCCGATCTCTATGAGGACATGCTGGCTGCGATCGACGATGCCCAGGACCGCATCTTGTTTGAGACCTACATCATCAAGGCCGACGTGATGGGGGAGCGGTTCAAACACGCGTTGATCCGCGCCGCGGATCGTGGTGTCGAGGTCTACGTCGTCTACGACGCGTTCGCCAACCTCGTGGTCCGACGGAGCTTCCTGCGATTTCCGCCGCCCATTCACGTGCTGCGCTACCCGATCTATGCCGGAGGCTGGAAGTTCCTCAGCCCGAGAAGTTATGGCCGCGACCACCGCAAGATCTTGGTTGTCGACAAATCCGTCGGGTACGTGGGCGGGTTCAACATCGGAGCCCTGTATGCCACGCAGTGGCGTGACACCCACGTCAAGATCGTCGGTCCGTCGGTGTGGGATCTCGACAACGCGTTCGTCGACTTCTGGAACCTTCGCGAGGGCGCCACCACCAAGTCGCTCGCTCAACTCGGTGAAGCGAGCTGGGAGCCGCAGGTACGTGCGCACCGCAACGTGCCGCGCCAGCTGATGTTCCCCATCCGCGGGATGTATCTCGAGGCAATTGACCGGGCCAAGGACCACATCTACATCACCGCGGCCTACTTCATACCCGACCAGGACATGCTGCGGGGTTTGACCGACGCCGCGGCACGGGGCGTCGACGTACGCGTCCTCATGCCCGAGGTCTCCAACCACGCCGCGACAGACGTCTTGTCGCGAGGGTTGTACGGCTCGCTGCTGCGCGGAGGAGTGCGCATCCTGCTCTATCAGGACTGGATGGTGCATGCCAAGACTGCGACGATTGACGGGCGATGGACAACGATCGGCACCGCCAACATCGACCGGCTGAGCTTGACCGGCAACTACGAGATCAACGTGGAGTTCCTCGACGCTGGCCTGGCCGCAGAGATGGAGACCATCTTTGAGAGCGACTCGTCGATCGCCCGTGAGCTGACTACCGAGGAGTGGGCGTCGCGGTCATGGGTTGCTCGGGCGTGCGAGCTGATCGTGCGGCCGCTGCGTCCCCTGCTCTGACCGCGCCTCACGCACGCCCTAGGCTCGTCCCCGTGAAGATGTGGCGTGTGGTCCCGGGGGCGACGACCCTCGCCCGAACGGCACCCGCCGCTGTCACAATCGGCACCTTCGACGGCGTGCATCGCGGCCACCAGCACGTCCTGGCACGGACCCGCGAACTTGCTGAGGGAAACGACCTTGTCGTCGTGACTTTCGACCCGCACCCGATGGCAGTCGTGAGACCCGACCGAGAGCCGCGCAAGCTGACCACCCTCGAACGACGGGTCGAACTGCTGCGTGAGCACGGTGCCGATGAGGTACACGTGTTGGCGTTCAGCGAGGAGATGTCGGGCTGGTCACCTGCGGAGTTCGTCGAACGCGTGCTGGTCGACGAGTTGATGAGCAGCGCTGTGGTCGTCGGCGAGAAGTTCCGCTTCGGTCACAAGGCTGCAGGCGACCTGGCATACCTCGTCGGAGAGGGTGAGCGGCACGGATTCACAGCCGTGGGGCTGGCACTGATCGGTGATGGGGACGTGCTGTCGTCGACCCGCGCGCGTGCACACATTGCCGCGGGCGAGATGGCTGCTGCAGCCGATGTGCTCGGGCGTTCCCACGAGGTCAGCGGTGTCGTTGCGCGCGGTGAGCAACGCGGTCGTGAGCTGGGATTTCCGACTGCCAATGTGCCGGTTGACGAGTCCTACGCCGTGCCACCGGACGGCATCTATGCCGGCTGGGTCGTGCGCGCGAGCGGGGATCGATTGCCCGCGGCGATCTCGATCGGCACGAACCCCACGTTCGACGGCGTTGAGCGCCGCGTGGAGTCGTACGTTCTTGACCGCACGGACCTTGATCTGTACGACGAGCAGATCCGAGTCGAGCTTGTCGAACACCTTCGTGGGATGGTCAAGTTCGACGGTGTCGACAAGCTCATCGAGCAAATGGACGACGACGTCAAGCAGGCTCGGCGCCGACTCGCTCCGTAACCCGAGACGTGCGCAGCTCGTCCGCGCCATCGAATGCGTGGTTGACGGATCGCGTCGACCGCGGCGCCTTGACTTGATTCGCAGTTGGCGTACACCCGCTGATACCCTGAGTGTTGCCGTGTAACGGCCACGGACTGATAGTGCCCCGGTGGACAAGCCCGGGCGCGCCGTGCAACGGAACCCTCAGAGGAGAAAAGTGTCAAAGAAGACTGCTGCGCCCACGGTCGCAGACATGCCCAAGGACGAAATCATCAAGCAGTACGCGCTCAAGGACGGCGACACCGGATCCCCAGAGGTCCAGATCGCGCTCCTCACGGGTCGCATCACGCACCTGACCGGTCACCTGCAGGATCACAAGCACGACCACCACAGCCGTCGTGGTCTGCTCCTGCTCGTCGGCCAGCGTCGTCGTCTGCTCAACTACCTGCAGAACAACGACATCGAGCGCTACCGCTCGCTCATCGAGCGTCTCGGTCTGCGCCGCTAAGACCCCCGTTGGCGGTCACTCACCGGAGTGGCCGCCATCATTGTTCACAACTACATATCGTTCAAATCATGACGAGGTGGCGCAGGCACGCAAATCTGGCTTACGAACGTGCGCGGTCCTCGGTAGTGGCCCTCGGGAGGCTCCAAAGCCCCGCAGGCCTCGATCGAAGACCGGCCCAGCAAGCCCGCCTGGCTTCGCCTCGTCCCACATTGCAGGCCCATGGCCTGCGGAAGGGACTTCCATGTCGGAACTCCACACCGCCGAAACCGTTATTGACAACGGCAGCTTCGGCAAGCGCACGATCCGCTTCGAGACGGGCATCCTCGCCCAGCAGGCCGCAGGTTCGGTCTCTGCTTTCCTCGATGACGACACGATGCTGCTGTCGGCCACCACGGCCGGCAAGCACCCCAAGGAACAGTTCGACTTCTTCCCGTTGACGATCGACGTCGAAGAGCGCATGTACGCCGCGGGTCGCATCCCGGGCTCGTTCTTCCGTCGCGAAGGCCGCCCTTCAGAAGACGCCATTCTCACGTGCCGCCTGATCGACCGCCCGCTGCGCCCGACCTTCAAGAAGGGTCTTCGCAACGAGGTCCAGGTCGTCATCACGGTCCTGGCTCTCAACCCCGACACCCCGTACGACGTCCTCGCGATCAACGCGGCCTCCGCGTCGACGCAGATCTCGGGCCTGCCGTTCACCGGCCCCATCGGCGCCACCCGCGTCGCCCTCATCGACGGTCAGTGGGTCGGCTTCCCGACACACAGCCAGCTCGAGAACGCCGTGTTCGACATGGTGGTTGCCGGCCGCATCGCTGCCAATGAAGACGGCACCAGTGATGTCGCGATCATGATGGTGGAGGCCGAGTCGACTGAGAACACCTGGAGCCTCGTCCAGAGCGGCGTCCAGGCTCCCACCGAGGAGATCGTCGCCGGTGGCCTCGAGGCCTCCAAGGTCTTCATCAAGCAGCTCTGCGAGGCACAGATTGAGCTCGCGAAGTCCGCTGCGAAGCCAGTCAAGGAATTCCCGGTCTTCCTCGACTACGAGGACGACGCCTACGACGCGGTCAAGGCCGTTGCCGCCGGCCCGCTCGCCGAGGCCATGACGATCCTGCACAAGGCAGACCGTGAGGCTCGCGAGTCCGAGATCAAGGCTGACGTCATCGACAAGCTCGGCGCCGACTTCGATGGCCGCGAGAAGGAACTGGGGGCTGCGGTTCGCGCGGTCACCAAGTCCGTCGTACGTGAACGCGTCCTCCGTGAGAACATCCGCATCGACGGCCGTGGCCTCGCCGACATCCGCGCCCTGAGCGCCGAGGTCGGCATCGTCCCGCGCGTTCACGGTTCAGCACTGTTCCAGCGCGGCGAGACCCAGATCATGGGCATCACGACGCTCAACATGCTGGGGCTCGAGCAGAAGCTCGACACGCTCTCGCCGGTCACCTCGGTCCGCTACATGCACAACTACAACTTCCCGCCCTACTCGACCGGTGAGACCGGCCGTGTGGGTTCGCCGAAGCGTCGCGAGATCGGCCACGGTGCCCTCGCGGGCCGTGCGCTGCTGCCCGTGCTGCCGACGCGCGAGGAGTTCCCGTACGCGATCCGTCAGGTGTCCGAGGCGCTCAGCTCCAACGGTTCCACCTCGATGGGCTCGGTCTGCGCCTCGACGCTAGGACTGCTCAACGCAGGTGTGCCGCTGCGCGCGCCGGTCGCCGGCATCGCGATGGGCCTCATCTCCGGTGAGGTTGACGGCAAGCAGACGTTCGTCACGCTGACTGACATCCTCGGTGCTGAGGATGCCTTCGGCGACATGGACTTCAAGGTCGCCGGTACGCGTGAGTTCGTCACCGCGCTGCAGCTCGACACCAAGCTCGACGGCATCCCCGCCGACGTGCTGGCCGGAGCGCTGACCCAGGCATACGGTGCTCGTGTCGCGATCCTCGACGTCATGGCTGAAGCCATCGATGAGCCCGATGAGATGAGCCCCTATGCTCCGCGGATCATCACGATCAAGATCCCCGTGGACAAGATCGGTGAGGTCATCGGCCCCAAGGGCAAGATCATCAACCAGATCCAGGACGAGACGGGCGCCAACATCTCGCTCGAAGATGACGGCACTGTCTATGTCGGCGCCGAGAACGGCGACGCCGCTGAGGCCGCTCGGGATGCGATCAATGCGATCGCCAACCCGACGATGCCCGAGGTCGGCGAGCGCTACCTCGGCACGGTCGTCAAGGTTGTCGACTTCGGCGCCTTCGTCTCACTGTCACCGGGTCGCGACGGGCTGCTGCACATCAGCAAGCTTCGCGAGCTCAACGGTGGCCAGCGCGTCAACAACGTCGAAGACGTCGTGTCGGTCGGCCAGAAGATCCAGGTCGAGATCGCCGAGCTCGGCGACCGCGGCAAGCTCTCGCTGGTCCCCGTCATCGAGGACAAGGGCGACGACGCGGCAGCCGAAGAGCCGGCCACAGCCGACGCCTGAGCGTCAACGCTGCAAGGACCTCGTCGCACTGCGGCGGGGTCCTTCTGCATGCTCCGACCCCCGAAGCGGTGGATTCTCAACCGAATGGCACAAATCGTCAACGATCGGTGGACGATCAACCGGATGCGGCGACTTTGGGTTTAGAAGCCACCGATCGTGGCCAAGCAGGGGCTAAAGGTTGAGAACTCACCGCTTACGGGACGGTGAACGATGGCGTCGTTGCGGTGGAGCGGCCGACATAGGAGATCCGGTATGTGCCAAGCTCACCTGCGACCCAGGTGACGGTTGCGGTCCAGCGCAGTCGGCGATCCCGGTGCCAGGTGATCGTGGTGGTCAACGAGCTGTCGTCGGCGACGATGCTCCACTCATCACCGTTGAGTCGCTCGACAAGGAGATAGGTCTGGCGGATCTCAGCGTTGGGATGGTCGGCCGCGAAGACCACGGAGACCGTTTCGCCTGTCATGGCGGCGTGCGGCGAGTCGATCACGGCAATGGGGTGCTTGCGTTCCAACACCGGCGTCCCCATCAGTGATGCAACCCGTGAACGTTGCCGAGCAGGTGGGCGTCCCGGCTCGACCGGTTGCCCGGCAGCCATCGCCTCGGCGAGATGTGCCGCGACTCCGATCAGGGCCTGAAGCTCATGTCGCCCGAAAATGGTGCTGCCGCCTTCGTAGTTCTGAAACTCATACTCTTCAGGCGTGGTGACGTAGTGACCGAATCCGTTGGCATACCCCTGGCACAGCACATGGTCGAAGTCAGTTCCGAGGATCTCTGCGACTCGCTGACGCAACCGCAGACCCGAGACGATCGTGACCTCGAACGGCAGGCACACCAGATAGAGGCTGCCGATCCGCACGAGCTGTACCGGGAAGTGCCGTTGTGACCAGCGCAGCATCCCGACGGGAATCGCCAGGTCCTTGGGCGCCTGGCTCGCCGCGAGCGAGGCGGATCGACGATAGAGCCGCTGACTGATCTTGTCGAAGAATGGATTGTTCTTGCCCTCATCGAACAGCGGCGACCCCGGCCCATCGGTCAGCTTGCCGGCGGCGAAGCTCGCACCGAGGATGCCCGGACTGGTGGCGCCGTCGGGCGTCTCCTGCGAGGCCATGTCGACGTACAGCAATCGACTGTCGACGTATGGTTCGAGCGTCTCGCCCTCCTGCGTGGCCAGCGACTTGGCGGCGCGGAGCTGACGTTCGGCGATGATCCGGGTGTTGTCGCGCTCGTCGTGCGTCGGTCCTTTGCCTGGCTTGAGTTCGAGGTTGGGGGAGATGTCGCCCGCATTGGTCTGGGCGAACGCCGTCACGAGCTCGGCAGATGCAGATCTTGGCCGCGCGCCCTCGTCCTCCCACGCGTACGCTGCCCAGCCCTTGTTGTCAGAGCTGATCAGTCGGTTGCGGTTCGTCATTGAGGTGTTGTGCACGGCGAACCAGTTGATGGCACCGACGAGCGCGCCGCCACGTTCAATCCGCAGCAGCGTGGTCATCGGATCGATCGAGTCGGGGAAGTGCGCGCGGTCGTCCTCGGGATCGAGGTCAAACGCCGCCTGGCTGCGGTTGGCGCTCGCATCGCTCAGCTCGCCACGGTTGAGGATGAGCACCGAGTCCGAGAGATCGTCGGTGGCCCTGACGATCGCCTCGACGACGCCATGGACGATCCGCTCGTAGGTACGACGGTGGAATCCCGCGGTGGTGAGGTTGTAGAGCACGTGATGCCCGTGCCCGCCCGGACCGCAATGTGTGTGGGTTGCCGTGAGCACGACGTTGTGGTCGCCGAACCTGTCTCCGAACAGCGCACTGAGCCGCTCCAGCACGCCGGCAGTCGTGGCCTGGAAGAACATCGCGATGTCGGCGACGACGTATGCAATCCGGCGTTCGCCGTCGTCGAACACGTACGCGCGGGCATACTGACGCGTGAGGATGCCGTTCGTCCGCTGGTCGGGCATCCCGTAGCCCATCATCCCCGCGCCCCAGGGCTCGCCGGTGATGTCTGCGACACCTCGTCCGACGAGCAGGGTGGAAGCCGACATCCCAACACCGTATCGGCCCGATTCGTGAGAGCATCACTCGGTGACGACACCCCCTGACGTCCTCGATGCTGCTGATCCGTTGGCGGCGTTCCGCGAGCGCTTCGTGCTTTCGGGTGATCTCGTGGCCTACCTCGATGGCAACTCGCTCGGTCGGTTGCCCAGGGCCACGGTCGAGCGGCTCGCCACCTTCGTCGAGGACGAGTGGGGCGGGCGGCTCATCCGTGGGTGGTCCGAGGGTTGGGTGGAGCTGCCGGTGACGGTCGGCGACGAGCTCGGTGCCGCAGTGCTGGGTGCGGCGCCGGGCCAGACCGTGCTCGCCGACTCGACCTCGGTCAACATCTACAAGCTGCTTCATTCAGCCGCATCCGTACGCCCAGACCGCTCCGAGCTGATCATCGACGCGACGAGCTTTCCAACTGATCGCTACCTCGTCGACTCGGTGGCTCACTCACGCGGGCTTGACGTGCGATGGATCGAGCCTGATCTGGTCGAGAACGTCACGCCACAGCTGCTCGCGACAGCGCTGAGCGACCGCACGGCAGCCGTTCTGCTCGGTCAGGTCGACTACCGGTCTGCGACGTTGCTTGACCTGCCGGGGCTCACGGCGCAGATCCACGACGCGGGTGCGGTCGTGATCTGGGACCTCTGCCACTCAGCGGGAGCCGTCCCGATCGAGCTCGACTCCAGCGACGTCGATTTCGCCGTCGGATGCACCTACAAGTACCTCAATGCCGGCCCCGGCGCGCCGGCATACATGTACGTCGCCAAGCACCACCTCGCCGCCGCGACGCAACCCATCGCTGGATGGTGGAGCGCTGCCGACATGTTCGCGATGGCAGACCACTACGACGCATCGTCGACGATCACCCGCATGCTGAGCGGCACGCCGCCGATCAGTGGGATCATCGCGGTTCAGGAGGGCGTACGGCTCATCGCTGAGGCTGGGATCGAGACGATTCGTACGAAGTCGATCGCACTCACAGAATATCTGATCGAGCGACTGGACGACGCGGGGTTCGAGATCGTGACGCCACGAGCGGCCGATCACCGTGGCAGCCATGTCTCGATTCGCCATCGCGATGCGAAGGTGATCACCGCCGACCTGATCAGACGCGGAGTGATCCCGGACTACCGTGAGCCCGACATCATCCGACTGGGGTTGTCGCCGCTCACCACATCATTTGCCGAGGTCGACGCGGCGGTGGCCGTGCTCATCGACGTCACCACCTAGGCTGGACTCATGACTCGAGTCGCGGTCCTGGGTGCCAAGGGACGAATGGGCGCAGCATCCGTCAAGGCGCTGACGCAGGCAGGCCTGGAGGTTGTCGCCAAGGTCGATGTCGACGACTCGATTGAGGCGATCGCCGACGCCGGAGCCGAGGTTGCCCTCGACTTCACCCAGCCCGGAGTTGCGCTCGACAATGTCAGATGGTGCATCCAGCACGGCGTGCACGTCGTCGTCGGTACGTCGGGGTTCGATGACGCGAAGGTCGCCGAGATCCGCGCCCTCGACCCGAAGACGGGCGTGCTGATCGTGCCCAACTTCTCGATCGGTGCGGTGTTGATGATGAAGTTTGCGGCGACTGCTGCGCCGTTCTTTGAGTCCGTCGAGGTCATCGAGATGCATCACCCGGACAAGGTCGATGCGCCCTCGGGCACTGCAACACGTACGGCGGAGCTCATCGCTTCTGCGCGGACTGAGGCCGGATCGGCGCCGTTGCCTGACGCCACCAGCACCGATCCGGGCGGGGCCCGTGGCGCGAAGGTGTCCGGGGTGCCGGTGCACTCCGTACGCGCGAGAGGCTTCGTCGCATCGCAGGACGTCGTGTTCGGCGGGGTGGGGGAGACCTTGTCGATCCGCCACGACTCCAGCAACCGCGAATCCTTCATGCCCGGTGTTGTCGCTGCCGTGAAGGCTGTCAGCGACAAGCCTGGCGTGACTGTCGGCCTTGAGAGCATCCTCGGCCTTTGACGGGTTTACCACGGGCCCTACGCAAACGTCGTCCCCCCGGGGGAAGCTTTCCGCGGGAGGACGACCTTTGCGTAGGGCGGACCGATTTTTTCGTCATGTTTGCTTAGGGCCCGTGGTAAACCGAACCCTTCCCTAAAGCTGTCGTACGAGCGCTGCGACGAGAGCAGCGGCGAACACCATCGGTAGGAACGGCACCCGAAGCGACAGCAGCACTGCTGCAACGACCAGCGCCAGGACGCGCGCATCGATCGCCAGCGACGAGCCGTCGCCGAACACCTGGACTGCGATCAGCGCTCCCAGAAGTGCGACAGGGATCAGGTCGGCCGCCCGTACGGTCATCGGATGGTTGAGCACCGCGGCAGGGATGGAGAGCCCGGCGATCTTGAGGGCGAAGCAGCCCACAGCCATGATGACGATCCCAAGCCACAGCTGGCTCACGTCGCAGCCCTCCTCTCCCACATCAGACCCAGGGCCACAGCCGCGGCGCCGCCGATGATGATCGGCAGGCCCGCAGCGGTGAAAGGCAGCACGCCTAGCGCGACGGCTGCGGCGAACACGGCGATACCGCGCGCATACCAAGATGTCAGTCGCGGCCACAGCAACCCGAGAAATGCAGCGCCGACGGCGGCGTCCAAGCCGTACGTACGTGGATCGCCGATCGCGTTGCCGGCCAGCGCACCCGCGAAGGTTGTCAGGTTCCACAGCACGAAGATCGAGATGCCGGTCCAGTAGAAGCCGAGACGAGTCTGACGGGTGGTCTCTCGCGTCACTGCCATCGCGGTGGATTCGTCGATCACGAAGTGTGCCGAGGCGAGCCTGACCGGTGCGCTGAGGTCGAGCTTCTTGACGAGACTGAGCCCATAGAACATGTTGCGGCTGCCGAGAAGGATCGCCGTGAGTGCGCCCGTGATCGGGTTGCCACCGGACGCGATGATGCCAACGAACGCGAACTGGGATGCGCCGGTGAACACCAGCAGCGACAACGCGCAGGTCTGCAACACGCTGAGACCTGATGCTGTCGAGATGGCACCGAACGAGACGCCGTAGAGCCCGGTTGCAACTCCCACGCCGAGTGAGTCAATGATGACCGATCGATCGGACTTCACACGAGACCTGTGTGAAGTCGGATCTGCTTGACCGTGCTCCCGTCACCGGCGGCAAGCTCGCGGTGTGCTCTGTCGGGCTCCCAACCAGATTCGCTGACGAATCGCCGCAACGCGTCGTCCGTCGAGCCGACCCACCACACGGCGCGGGTGAACTTGTCGGCGGTGAGCGTGTCGATCGCTGCCTGCAACAGCCTCGAGCCGTGCCCCTCGCGTTGATGCTCCGGGTCGATGATGAACTCACCGATCTCGCCATCGGCGACCTGATCGCTGTCGGGGTCGTACGACGGGTGCACCAGCGTGAACCCGCGTACGTCTGCACGCTCCAGCGCGACGAGCACCCGCATACGCGCTTCTTTGGGTGAGCTGATCGTCATGGCCCAGCGCTCGGCGAGCTGTGCGGGGTCGAGCGCGTCCAGCTCCGCGGCTGGCATGAGGTCTGCGTAATTCGTGCGCCACGCGGCGACTTGTACGCGTGCCATCGCGCTTGCGTCCTCGGGCCATGCGAGCCGAGCGCTGACATCGGCGGTCACAGCGTACGGAAGCTTTCGACGATCCCGGTATCGGCGCCTTCTGACTCAAGCATCACGGCGGTGCGTGAGACGTTGCGCAGCGACGGCCACGTCTCCCACGCGATGAGCAGAATGCCGGGAAAGCCGGCGATGACGATCGGCCAACCCCCGTAGGAGCCGGCGAAGCCGGTGATCACGGCGGGAAGCATGCCAGCTTCGACGTAGATCAGCTTGCGCACAGTTTGGGACGCGTAGGCGTCGAGCGCCTCAGACTTCAGCTGACGGGCCCCAAGATCGGGAGAAAGCGGTGACGCCGAGAGCCAAACCCGTTCGGCGAGCACCACGGAGAGGATGATCGGAACCACGAGCAGAGCCGCTAGCCAAGGCGGAGGGTAGTCGGCGTCCGTGCCTCCACAGATCAGAAACAGGACGACGAGGAACGCTCCGGTGAGGCCGAGCTGCAGCGTTGCGAAGTTACGAATCTCGCGAGGCGTCGTGTTGTATTCAGCGCTCGGCATGCTGAGAGTTTCGCACACGATCCGTCGGCGCCGATTGATAGTCTGCCGTCATGCGGGCCTACCTCGATCTTGTCCAACGGATCCTCGATGAAGGCGTCGACAAGGGCGACCGCACCGGCACCGGCACCAAGAGTGTTTTCGGGCACCAGATGCGCTTCGATCTGAGCGAGGGCTTTCCCCTGGTCACCACCAAGAAGATCCACCTCAAGTCGGTCGTTGCTGAGTTGCTGTGGTTCATTGCCGGCGACACCAACACCACATACCTTCGCGACAACGGCGTCACGATCTGGGACGAGTGGGCCGACGACAACGGCGATTTGGGGCCGGTCTACGGCTACCAGTGGCGTTCGTGGCCGACACCCAATGGTGAGCAGATCGACCAACTTGCCGAGGTCATCGAGCAGATCAAGACCAACCCTGACTCACGCCGACACCTCGTCAGCGCATGGAACGTCGCCGAGCTCGACGCCATGGCCCTGATGCCGTGCCACGCGTTCTTCCAGTTCTATGTCGCCGACGGCAAGCTCTCCTGCCAGATGTACCAACGTTCCGCTGACGTGTTCCTCGGGGTGCCGTTCAACATCGCTTCCTATGCGTTGCTGACGCACATGGTGGCGCAGGTGACCGGGCTCGAGGTCGGCGATTTCGTGCATACGCTCGGCGATGCGCACCTCTACGTCAACCATCTCGACCAGGCTCGCGAACAACTCACCCGCGAGCCCAAGGCGCTGCCCGAGCTGTGGCTCGATCCGTCGATCAGCTCGATCGACGACTTCACCCTCGACACGATCAAGGTCACCGGGTACGAGCCTCATCCCGGCATCAAGGCGCCGATCGCCGTATGAGGGCAGCGCAGTGACGGTCACGATCGTCGTGGCCATCGGTGCCAACGGTGTCATCGGCAAGGACGGTGACATGCCGTGGCCCCGTACAGGCGATCAGTTGCAGTTCAAGGCACTGACGATGGGCCACCCGATCGTCATGGGCCGCTCGACCTATGAGTCGATCGGCAAGCCCTTGCCCGGTCGTACGTCGATCGTGCTCACCCGCAACCCGTTGTGGGCCGCCGACGGGGTCATCGTGGCCCACACGTTGACCGACGCGTTGGCGCATGGTCTGGGGCGCGATGACCAGGTGTTCCTGATCGGGGGAGCTCAGGTCTATGCCGCGGCGCTCGCCGACGGACTCGTCGACCAGATGGTTGTGACCCACGTGCACCTGTCACCCGAGGGCGATGCGTCGTTCCCCGAGATCGACTTGGCCGACTGGGATGAGACTGACCGCGACGCGTACGACGGCTACGACATCGCCACCTACGCCCGACGCTGATCGCGCGGCACCACCGGTCCCACCGTCAGGCGCAAAGTGTGCGCGTCTGCACGCATCGTCCGAAGAACTGCGCACATCTGCACCGTCAGGTCCATTCAGGCGGTGCAGACGTGCACACTTTGCCGCTCATGTTCAGTCGAACAGCTCTGACCACTCGCCGCTGAAGTGGGGCAGCGGCGCCCAACCTTGACGAGATCTCAGCACGTCGCACACCCGCAGCACGATCTCGCGGGGACGTCGAAGCTGTGCTGCCGTGACGACGATGAAGACCCACCCGAGCCGTTCCATCTGCTCGCGTCGCTGGACGTCACGTTCGCGCTGCATGAGGTCGAGGCCGTGCTGGCGTCCGTCATACTCGATCGCGATCTTCCAACGAGACCACGAGAGGTCCAGCCGCGCGACAAAAGCGGCCTCGTCGCCGTATGACCGGTTGCATTCCAGCGGAGGAAGCCCGGCCAGCTCGAGCATCAGTCGCACGTACGTCTCCCGCGGCGATTCAGACCTGGCACGCGACAAGTGCTGCGCACGCCGGGCTCTGCGGACACCGGCGCCGTGATGATGATTGAGGAAGTGCTTGAGGCCGCCGGGAGTGATCAGACGTCGGTGATAGAGCGCATCCGCCGCGATCACCAGGTCGACCAGACTCAACCTCGTGGCTGCCGTCGAGAGGCACAGCTCTGGAGACAGCGCTCGCCACCCATCGATGTCGCGGTCACGCATCATGGCGAGGCGGTGAACTGTGACGCCGCGCACCCGTATCGGCTCACGATCTAGCGTTGAGAGATGTGGTGTCAGATCGGTGCCCACGTCGATCCCGTAGAGGCTGAGACCGCTGTGGTGGCTGGCTGCGCAGCCTGGCGGCGTGGCCAGAAGTGCCGCTTGAGTGAGTATTTTCGCCGTGATCTCCACGCCCGCCGAGGCGTACACGCGCGGGTAGAGGATCTGGAATTGGCGACCCTGGAGGGCACGCCGTGAATGGCCCAGACGCGCAGCCTCCTCGATCGTGAACGGGCGACCTGTTGGCAGCGGGGTTGGAGGCATCACACCAGCCAAGAGGCAATCGCAACGATGCAACAGATGCGCGCCTCCGACCTGTGGACAACCCGAGTCACGGCGAAAGTGTGCGAACCTGCACCATCGACTCGCTGTCTTAGGGGCAGATCTGCGCACCTTTCAGCGCAACCAGTGCAGACTCGCACAGTTTGCGTCTCGGCGTTGGACTCAGACAGCGCAGATCCCTGGAGGGAGGAGCGCGGGTCTCCTACAACAGGATCGCGAGCTGGCGGCTCTGGGCAACGAGGTCGCCAGCCTCGTCCCACAGCTCGCAGTCCTCTTCGTGATAGCCGTTGATCACGTGCCGCGTTGTCAGGCGGGTGGCGATCCAGCCGGGCGCGGGTTGGCGATGCATGTGCACCGTGAGCTGAACGGACATCGACTGGAACTCGCCGATCTCCATCACCGGTGGCGCGTACGCGTCGCACAGGAACGCGAGTGCCGGGAGGTCGATCTCGCGTCCGTCGGCGAGCCGTTGCCACAGCTCGACGGTCGGATCGCCGCTGGGCTTGCCGTCAGCCCACCCCGGCCGCGTGGCCAGGCGATAGTCGACCCGGTCGAAGATCCCGCCCGGTGGCATGCCCTCGTCGCGCGGGTCGGCGCACTCATCGGGTGATGGCAACGGCGGGGGCGTGCCGAGCTCGAGCGTACGACCTCCCGTGCGTGCTCCGAAGCTCGCCAGCAGCTGGGCGATGTGACGATCACCTTCCCAGAGCGCCGCTTCGCCGGTCTGCACCCGTCGCCCGTGCCGCAGCGACGTCGTACGCAGCTCTGCGGCTCCGGTCTCGGGTGAGGCGAGGTAGGAGATTGCCGCAACCATCGGCTCGTCGGCGCCCATCTCCTCGCCGAGACCACGCAGCATGGCCGCGAGGATGTAGCCGCCGTTCGGCTTGCCGAGCGGGGTGTTCCACCGATCTGTCAGAGTCAGGTCGCGGACGCCGTCGCCGCGAGGCCGAGATGCGGTGTCGATGTCGTAAATGTCCTCTGTCATGCCTCCATCCTGCCCACATACCGAGCGGCTCGAAGCGGTAGCCTCGACGTATGACGTCGCCGCTCGCCACCGAGGCCGCGCCTTTCGGGCGTGTGCTGACCGCCATGGTCACGCCGTTCACCCGCGAGGGTGAGCTCGATCTCGATGCAGCGCAGAGGGTGGCGTCCTACCTGGTCGACGAAGGCAGCGATGGTCTCGTCATCAGCGGTACGACTGGCGAGTCGCCCACCACGAGTGTCGCCGAGGACGGCCGACTGCTGACCGCCGTGATCGAAGCGGTCGGCGACCGCGCAACAGTGGTTGCCGGTGTCGGCACCAATGACACGCGCCATTCGATCGAGCTTGCCCAACAGGCCAAGAAAGCGGGCGCCGACGGTCTGCTGATCGTCACGCCCTACTACAGCAAACCCCCGCAGTCGGGCCTGATCGCGCACTTCACGGAGGTCGCCCGCGCTGGCGAGGACACACCCGTGATGCTCTACGACATCCCGAGTCGCAGCTCCATCATGATCGCCGACGACACGTACGCCGCGATGGCCGACAACCCGCTGATCGTGGCAGTCAAGGACGCCGTCGGTGACTTCAACCGCGGCGCCTGGCTGATGCGCGAGACCGGCATCAAAATCTACTCCGGTGACGATCCGGTCAACCTTCCGTGGCTCGCCATGGGCGCGAGCGGCGTTGTCAGCGTCGTGGCCCACGCCGCCGCCAAGAAGTACGCCGACATGGTCGCGGCGGTCGACGCCGGAAATCTCGTCAAGGCGCGGTCCATCAATGACCAGCTCCTTCCCGCCGTCAAGGCGATGATGACCTACACGCAAGGCGCGATCACCGCGAAGGCGGCGCTCCAGCTGCTCGGTGTGATCGAGCACCGCACGATGCGTGCCCCCCTCCCCGACGCCACTGATGAGGAAGTCGCGATCGTTCGCGATGGGCTTGTCGCTTCGGGCCTTCTCGAAAGCTAAGGCACCACATGAGCCATATGCACCTCGACCTTGATCTGCCCCCTGCGCTGCCGCGCGGTGCACTTCGAGTGATCCCGCTCGGCGGGCTCGGCGAGATCGGTCGCAACATGACGGTCTTCGAGTACGACGGCAAGTTGCTCGTCGTCGACTGTGGGGTGCTCTTCCCCGAGGAGCACCAGCCCGGGGTCGACCTGATCCTGCCTGACTTCGGGCCGATCCGTGATCGGCTCCAAGACATCTTGGGCATCGTGCTGACCCACGGCCACGAGGACCACATCGGCGGTGTGCCGTACCTCCTGCGTGAGCGGGGCGACATACCGGTCATCGGATCCAAGCTGACTCTGGCGCTGCTGGCGCCCAAGCTCAAGGAGCACCGTCTCAAGGACGCACCAACGCATGTCGTCGCCGAGGGAGAGACAGACAAGTTCGGCCCGTTCGAGCTGGAGTTCGTCGCTGTCAACCACTCGATCCCCGACGCGCTCGCCGTGGCGATCAAGACCCCAGCGGGCGTCGCACTGCACACCGGTGACTTCAAGATGGACCAGCTTCCGCTCGATGGCCGCATCACCGACCTGCGGGCATTCGCACGGCTCGGTGAGCAAGGTGTAGATCTGTTCCTGACGGACTCGACCAACGCCGAGGTACCAGGCTTCACGACGTCTGAGCGCAACATCACCCCGGCGATCGACGCAGTGTTCCAGAACAGCAGCCGGCGCATCATCGTCGCGTCGTTCGCCTCGCACGTACACCGGATCCAGCAGGTCATCGACGCGGCGCACAAGCACGGCCGCAAGGTCGCATACGTCGGCCGCTCGATGGTTCGCAACATGCAGATCGCCCGCGATCTCGGCTATCTCCATGTGCCCGACGGCGTCGTCGTCGACAAGATCGATGCGGCGCCGCCCAACAAGATGGTGTTGATGTCGACCGGTTCGCAGGGCGAGCCCATGGCGGCGCTGTCACGTATGGCCAACAACAGTCACCAGCAGGTCACCCTCGAGCCCGGCGACACCGTGCTGATGGCGTCGTCACTGATCCCCGGCAACGAGAACGCGATCTACCGCGTGATCGACGGTTTGACCAAGCTCGGCGCCAATGTCGTCCACAAGGGCAATGCGCTCGTGCACGTCTCGGGCCATGCTTCGGCCGGCGAGCTGCTCTACTGCTACAACATCGTCAAGCCCACCAACGTGTTGCCGGTGCACGGCGAGATCCGGCACCTGCACTCCAATGCCAAGCTCGCCACGGCGACGGGTGTCCCGAATGTGCTGTTGGCTGAGGACGGCTATGTCATCGACCTGGTGGACGGCCACGCCTCGATCGTCGGCGCGGTCGAGTGCGGCTACGTGTACGTCGACGGCTCGTCGGTCGGAGATCTCACCGATTCTGAGCTCAAGGACCGCCGGGTCCTCGGCGAGGAGGGGTTCATATCTGTCGTGGTTGTCATCGACTCCACGAACGGCAAGATCCTGTCCGGTCCGGAGATCCATGCTCGCGGCATCGCCGAGGACGACTCGGCCTTCGACGAGGTCATGCCCAAGATCATCTCGGCGCTCGAAGAGGCCCTCAGGGACGGCGCACACGACTCGCGGCAGCTCGAACAGGTCATCCGCGGGGTGCTGGGTTCGTACGTCGGCCGCAAGCTGCGCCGCCGCCCGATGATCCTCCCAGTCGTGCTGGAGGCCTAGCCTCGGTCAGATGCGCCGGTGGTCCACCCGCGGCATACGTGGTCCGCGTCGCTCGAGCCGCGCGAGCGGGCTGAGCTGGACGAGTCGTACGACCCGGAACCGGTGACCGGTCCAGGGCGCAAGCAGCTCGGCGAGCTCGTCGTCGTCGATCCGGCGTCCGAGCAATGCGGTGCCGACGTCCTTGGCCACGTGGAAGTCGCCGAACGGCACGGCATCGGCGTCGCCGAGCGCGCGCGATCCCACTTCTGCAGCGGTCCACACTCCCACTCCCGGAATGCTCAGCAGGCCGCGATAGACAGCAGACCGGTCGAGCGGCGCTGTGGCCAGCCGTTCGAGCTGGGGCCCTACGCGGGCGGCCGCCTGCGCAGTACGTGCCCGCCGCGGGTCGACCCCCGCCCGGTGCCCCTCCCACGATGGGATGGCCGCCCACTGTTGAGCGCTCGGAAACACTCGCATGCCGACTGGAGCCGGACCCGGTGCCGGCTCGCCGAACCGCACGTTCAGGCGCCGCCACGATGCGAAGGCATCGAGGCCGACGACCTTCTGCTCGATGATTGCCGCGACCAACGCTTCGAGGACCCGGCCGGTGTGGGGCACCCGCAGACCCGGGTACCGTCGCCAGGCGTCGGCCAGCAGCGGGTGAGACGGCACGAACCCTGACGGGTCGTCGGCTGCGCCGATCAACCTCGGCAACGACTCGAGGAGCTCGGCCGCACCGGGTCCCCAGGCGCGGGCGGACACCGTACGCGGTGTGGGCTGCTCCAAGACGTAGGTGACCGGGCCATACTCCATCCGGCTGGTTCGCCACAACAATGCACCGTCTCGCCTCGTGGTCGGATCACCCGGGCCGCGGCGCATCAGCGCCATCGTCCGCGACACATCGATGACCTCGTCGAGGTGCACTTCGCGCGTCATCTCCTTGGCGATCGGCTCGGACATGTCGCCAGTCTGCCTCCACCTGCCGACACCGTGTCTGCACGTAGCGTGCTCCGGGGAAGGCCATGAGATGGACGCAACCAAACCTCGGCGCGGTGTTGACGCCCATTTCGGCGCTCCCACGCGGCGGGGATGCGAGGAAACCTTTGAGTTCTGCTTTAGCCTTTGACCATGGCGACCCGAACGTCTTCCCCGCCGCGCAAGCGGCCGTCCGGCAGCCAGGCCCGAAAGAAGAAGCCGGCACCTCGCAGACCGCAGAACCGAAAGCCTGTGGCTCGCAAGACCCGACGATCCGGACCTGGCCCCGTTGCGACTGCCTTCACCGGCCTGTCCAACCTCCTTCGCACGATCTGGCTTGGCCTTGCTGGGCTGGTGGGTGCGATAGCCCGCAGCATTGGCAGCAGCGCGAAGGAGCTGGAACCCGCGCAACGGCGCGACGGAGTTGGCTTCGGCCTGCTCGGGGTCAGCATCATCGTCGCCGCCTCGGTGTGGTGGCAGATCCCTGGCCGGGTCGGCAGCACGATCCGTACGGTCAGCGCCGGCAGCGTGGGCATCCTTGCCTGGGCGATCCCTGTCCTGCTCGTGGTCATCGCCTGGCGCACGCTGCGCCACCCCGACCGCAACGGCCCCGCCGGCCGTCAGATCATCGGCTGGAGCGCAATCGTCGGCGGTGTGCTCGGACTCGTGCACCTCTCCCACGGCGTGCCACGCCCCAGCGACCCCAACCCCGACGCGATGCGCGAAGCGGGTGGAGCCATCGGATTCCTGTTCTCCGCCGTGCTGGTTGACCTGCTCAAGACCCCGTACGTCGTGGCTCCGCTGCTGGCACTCGTCGTACTGTTTGGCCTGCTCGTGGTGACCAACACACCCCTGCATGCCGTCCCCGGCCGGCTGACCGAGCTTCGCGACAAGGCGCTCGGACGCACGCCCGTCGAAGAGGCCGAGGAGCCGACCACAAAGCGCAAGCACCCCAAGACGATTTCGGCCGCCGACGAGGAGTTCGACGGCCCGCTTGTCGAGGGCCCTGACGAGGACCGCACCGTTCCCGCGCGCGTGTTCGAGCCCGAACCGGAGGAGGAAATCACCGGACCGATCCGTGCGATCGAGCCCATCCCTGCGTCGGCCGAGCAGCTCGCACTGGCTGGCGATGTGATCTACACGTTGCCCGAGCCGACCGTGCTCCGAGAAGGTACGCCGCACAAGGCGCGATCGGCTGCGTCCGACGCGGTCGTCGAACGGCTCACCGAGGTGCTTGAGCAGTTCCAGATCGACGCGACCGTCACCGGCTACACGCGTGGACCGACCGTCACCCGCTACGAGGTCGAGCTCGGCCCTGCCGTCAAGGTCGAGAAGGTCACGGCACTGTCGCGCAACATCTCCTACGCCGTCGCATCGGCCGAGGTCCGCATCCTGTCGCCGATCCCGGGCAAGTCCGCGATCGGCGTCGAAATACCCAACGTCGACAAGGAGATGGTGAGCCTCGGCGATGTCCTGCGCTCCGGCAAGGCCCGCAGCGATCACCATCCGATGGTCATCGGTCTGGGCAAGGACGTCGAGGGCGGGTACGTCGTCGCCAACCTCGCCAAGATGCCGCATCTGCTTGTTGCGGGCGCCACCGGCTCAGGCAAGTCGTCGTTCGTCAACTCGATGATCGGCTCGATCCTGATGCGGTCGACGCCCGAAGAGGTGCGGATGATCCTGGTCGACCCCAAGCGGGTCGAGCTGACCGCGTACGAGGGCGTCCCGCACCTGATCACGCCGATCATCACCAACCCCAAGAAGGCCGCCGAGGCGCTGCAGTGGGTCGTGCGCGAGATGGACATGCGCTACGACGACCTGGCCAACTTCGGCTACCGCCACATCGACGACTTCAACAAGGCCGTACGCGCCGGCAAGGTGCAGCTGCCCCCGGGCAGCGAGCGGGTGCTGGCGCCCTATCCGTACCTCCTCGTCGTGGTCGACGAGCTGGCCGACCTGATGATGGTTGCTCCAAGGGATGTTGAAGACTCCATCGTTCGAATCACCCAGCTCGCACGCGCCGCCGGCATCCACCTGGTGCTCGCGACGCAGCGACCTTCCGTCGATGTCGTCACGGGCCTGATCAAGGCCAACGTGCCCAGCCGTCTCGCATTTGCGACATCGTCGGTCACCGACAGCCGCGTCATCCTTGACCAGCCGGGCGCCGAGAAGCTCGTCGGCCAGGGCGATGGTCTGTTCCTGCCGATGGGGCAGAACAAGGCCATGCGTATGCAGGGTGCCTGGATCACCGAGGTCGAGATCCACTCGATTGTCGAGCACTGCAAGAAGCAGCTGCAGCCGATCTATCGCGAGGATGTGACGGCCCCGGCCGCCGCACGACGCGAGATCGACGACGACATCGGCGACGACATGGACCTGGTGCTCCAGGCGATCGAGCTCTGCGTGACGACCCAGTTCGGCTCGACGTCAATGCTGCAACGCAAGCTGCGGGTTGGCTTTGCGAAGGCGGGCCGTCTGATGGACATTCTGGAGAGCCGCGGCATAGTCGGACCCAGCGAGGGTTCGAAGGCGCGGGACGTGCTGATCAAGCCCGACGACCTCGATCAGGTCCTCGCGAGCATTCAAGCGGGATGAGCACGATCCAATGAGCACAGAGCCAACCACTGCAGCGCTCGAGCCGTTCGAGATCCGCCGACGTACGAAACTGTTCGCCATCCTCGGTCTGCTCTGCTTCGCGCTGGCTGCCGGGTTCGCCTGGCTCGCGTACGACCGCGAGAACGTCTTCCTGTGGGCTCCAGTGGCGGCCTTGTTGCTGCTCGGGCTCGCCAATCTCCGAGGAACCCGCGATGCGCGGGCACCCCTGTTCGTCGCCGACGATCACGGCGTACGGCTGCGCGGTCGCGACGGCTGGGTGGGGCTGCTCTGGAGCGAGATGGGTGAGATCCGGGTCGAACGACGTGCGGGTGTGCGCCACGATCCGCGGGTCAAGGTTGTGAGCAGTGACGGCACTCGTGTCTACGCCTCGCCGCTCGGGCTCGCGACGGACACGTCGCCGGGGGAGGCCGAGGTTCAGTTGGCGCGCCGCCGCCCTGCTGCCGCATACTGAGAGTCGGTACCAGCGAGAGGGACCCATGGAGACGGCGCATCAGGCGAGCAGGCTCAACATCGCCAACATATTGACGGTGCTGCGCATCGCCGGAGTACCGCTTTTTGGCTGGCTGCTCCTGACGCAGAACGGCGAGTCGGTCCAGTTCCGTGTCTGGTCGTGGGTCGCGTTCCTGCTGCTGATGGCCACTGACAAGATCGACGGCGATCTCGCCCGCAAGCACAATCTGGTCACCAACTTCGGCAAGCTCGCCGACCCGATCGCCGACAAGGCGCTCACCGGTATGGCGTTCGTCGGCCTCGCGATCATCTTCACCGGCGACACGTTCGGCTGGCTGTTCTGGACAGTCACGATCATCGTGCTCGTGCGTGAATGGGGCATCACGCTGATGCGCTTCGTGGTCAAGAAGTACGGGGTCATGCCGGCCGGCCAGAACGGCAAGATCAAGACAACGCTGCAGGCGGTCGCGATCGGCGGGTACCTGTTGCCGTTTGAGATCTGGGACAACACCATCTCCAACGTGCTGCGCTGGATCACCCACGGTTTCATGGCAGCGGCGTTCCTCATCACGGTGAGCACGGCGATCGCATACGTTCGGGATGCCCGCAAGCTGCGCAACGACTCCAAGGCCGCGGCTCGCGCGTGAGCCTGGCCGATGAGGTCATCGGCGCGCTACGTACGGCAGGCGCCACCGTGGCCACCGGCGAGTCGCTGACCGGCGGACTCGTGTGCGCAACTCTCATCAACGTCGCTGGTGCATCGGATGTCGTGCTCGGGGGAGTCGTCGCATACGCGCCGGAGGCAAAGATCGACCTCCTCGATGTCGATGCCGATCTGATCGCCGATCAGGGCACGGTCGACCCCGAGGTCGCCGCCCAGATGGCGTTCGGCGCCCAAGAGCGGTTCAACGCCACGTACGGATTGGCCACCACCGGTGTCGCGGGGCCCGACGCCAGTGAGGGCAAGCCGCCGGGAACGGTGCACATCGCGATCGCGGGCCCTGACGGCGTTCGCACGACTGTGTTGGAGCTGACTGGTGACCGCAACACGATCCGCTACGACACCGTCAACGCGCTGCTGTCGCAGCTGGTCGCTACGCTGAGGGAAGAATCCTGATCGGATGACGGTTGTAGTTTAAGACTCTGCCTTTTCTTGGCAAGACATGGAGGTGCCCGATGACCGCAATGCGACAGCTGGTCGGCGAGGTCCTCCGCGCGCGCCGAATCTCGCAGGGTCTGACCCTTCGTGACGTGTCCGGCAAGGCCCGCATCAGCCTCGGCTACATCTCCGAGGTCGAGCGGGGGCAGAAGGAGCCAAGCTCTGAGCTTCTTGCGGCACTTGCCTCCGCCCTCGACGTGCCGCTCTCCAAGGTGCTGCTCGATGTCAGCTCGCTGCTTGAGGTCGAAGAAGCCGCGGAGGCGCACATCGCCAGCATCTCGTCGATCGCTCGCGGTGACGTTTCCGCCTCTGCTGCCTGAATGAAGTACAGCGAGTTCTGGCTCCGCATGGAGCAGCAGTTCGGCGACAGCGGATATGCGCGCGTCTGGGCTGACAATCACGTGATCCGAGAGCTGGGCGGACGTACGGCCACTGCCGCCTTGGACGATGGCGAGCAGCCAAAGACCGTCTGGCGCGCGATCCACGCCACCCTCGAGCTCCCCGCAAGTGAGCGCTGAGACCGAGGCCGTCCACGGCCGAGCGTCGAAGCGCGCCAGCGAAGCGTGAGGGGTCCACGCCGAAGGCGTCAGGCTTCGAGGCGTGGCGACATGATCACCCAACGTATGGAGGTCACTTGCTCCGCCTCGGGCTTCGCCCTCACGTTCGGCCGCGGACGGCCTCACTGGCGAGCGGACAGCAACGAGAACTCGCTCATTCTCACCGGCGTGTCGCGTCGGGGTCGAACAGACGTTCGGATAGTCTCGTGCACAGGTTGGACGTCAGAAGGACAGATTCCACAGGCGGGTCGATGAGGCCCACATATGTCTGAGGGTCCTTCTAACGTCGTCGATGACCCGCCACCCACGAGCAGAACGGACGCCACCATGGCACAGCCCAACCAGACCCTCGCCAGCGACAAGGACAAAGACAAGTCGCTCGAAAACGCGATGGCCCAGATCGACCGCGCACATGGCAAGGGAGCCGTGATGCGTCTTGGCGACCAGGCCCGCGCACCGATCGAGGTCATCCCCACCGGAGCCACCACACTCGACATCGCGCTGGGCATCGGCGGTCTTCCGCGCGGTCGTGTCGTCGAGATCTACGGTCCGGAGTCCTCAGGCAAGACGACGGTCGCCCTTCACGCGATCGCCAACGCCCAGAAGGCCGGCGGGGTCGCTGCCTTCATCGACGCCGAGCACGCACTCGATCCTGAGTACGCCAAGCGCCTCGGCGTCGACACCGACGCACTCCTGATCTCCCAGCCCGACAGCGGTGAGCAGGCGCTCGAGATCGCTGACATGCTGATCCGTTCGGGTGCGCTCGACATCATCGTGATCGACTCCGTGGCGGCCCTCGTACCGCGTGCGGAGATCGATGGCGAGATGGGCGACAGCCACGTGGGTCTGCAGGCCAGGCTGATGAGCCAGGCGCTGCGCAAGATGACCGGTGCGATCAACGGGTCTGGCACCACCGCGATCTTCATCAACCAGCTCCGCGAAAAGATCGGCGTGATGTTCGGTTCGCCCGAGACCACGACAGGTGGCAAGGCGCTCAAGTTCTATGCCTCGGTCCGCCTCGACGTGCGACGCATCGAGACGCTCAAGGACGGCACCGACATGGTCGGCAACCGCACCCGCATCAAGGTCGTCAAGAACAAGCTCGCCCCGCCGTTCAAGCAGGCCGAGTTCGACATCATGTACGGCACCGGCATCAGCCGCGAAGGCAGCCTGATCGACGTCGGTGTCGACACGGGCTTCGTCCGCAAGGCGGGTGCCTGGTACACCTACGAGGGCGATCAGCTCGGACAGGGCAAGGAAAATTCCCGCAAGTTCCTCAAGGACAATCCTGACCTGGCCGATGAGCTCGAGAAGCGCATCATGGAGCACATGGGCATCGGCGCGCAGGTCGACACCCCGCCGGTCCTCGAGGTCGTCGAGGAGCCTCCGACCGACATCGAGTTCTGACCTTGCTCAGGGAAGAAGCCGAAGCGCTGGCCAAGAAGGTCATCTACGACCGCCTGGCCGTCCGCGCCCAAAGCCGCAGCGACCTCGCCCAGGCGCTGGCCAAGAAACTCGTGCCCGGGGAGGTCGCGGCGGCGATGCTCGACAAGTTCCAGGACGCCGGACTGATCGACGACGAGGAGTTCGCACGCGCCTGGGTCCAGTCCCGTCAGAGCAGCAAGGGACTCTCCTCACGGGTCCTCGCCATGGAGCTGCGTCAGAAGGGTGTCGACGACGAGATCTCCAAGGAGGTCCTCGCCGAGCTCGATCCCGCAGATGAGATCCAGGCGGCGCACCGACTGGTGCAGGGCAAGCTCCGGTCGATGGCACGCTTCGACGACACCACCAAGATTCGCCGACTCACGGGCATGCTCGCACGCAAGGGTTACTCGCCCCAGATTGCGTTCGAGGTCGTACGCCAAGAGATCGGCGCCGAAGCGGCGGCGCTCGATAGCTTTTGAGCCGTGATCACGTTCCGGCGCCTCGCTGATGCAGACATGCCGGCGCTGGTCGGCTGGATGGCTGCAGAGCACGCGCAGCCATGGTTCGGCGACGAGCCACGTACCGTTGAGCTGGCGCGTAGCCACTACGCCGAGGAGCTTGCCGGTACGAGTGCCACGCGGATGTGGATCATCGACCTCGACGGGCTCGACATCGGCTACGTCCAGGACTATCCAGTCATCGCGTACGACGACTACGCCGTGCGCGTACAGGATCCCGAGGCGATCGCGTTCGACTACCTCATCGGGCCGCCTGGCCTCGTCGATAGGGGGATAGGCACTCAGATGATCACGACCTTCTGCCAAGACATCCTGTGCCGCGACTACCCCGATGCGCCGCGATTTGTGGCCAGCCCCGATGTACGCAACAGGCGGTCGATCAGGGTGCTGGAGAAGTGCGGCTTCACCCAAGGCCTCTGGATCCAACCGGAATCCACCACCCACCCAGAGGTCGTTTGCACAGCGCCGAGGTCTGTCTTCGAGCCGTGAACCCGTCGTACCGTGTCGCTAGCGTCTGAACCACGACGAACAGGAGAGTCATCATGAGCGAGGCGGTGCTGCTGGCCGGAACGCGCAAGGGGTTGTTCATCGGCCGGTCCGACGAAGATCGTGAGAGCTGGACCTGGGACAGCCCACTGTTTGCGATGCAGGAGGTCTACTCGGCCGCCATCGACAGCAGAGGCGGCAGAGTGCGGCTGTTGGCCGGTGCCACAAGCCCTCATTGGGGCCCGCAGGTGTTTCGCTCTGACGATCTCGGCCGCTCTTGGGATGAGACAAAAGGTGGTGCGATCCGTTTCCCCGAGGGCACCGGGAAAGCACTGGAGAGGGTCTGGCAACTTCGCCCGGCGCCGGACGGTCACGCAGGCGTCGTCTATGCCGGCACCGAGCCATCGGCCCTTTTCAAGTCGACCGACCGTGGTGAGACTTTTGAGATGAACCAGAGCCTGTGGGACCACCCGCATCGGCCCAACTGGCAGCCCGGCGGGGGAGGACAGGCGATTCACACGGTGGTTCCGCATCCCAGCGACGAGCAGATCGTGACGGTTGCCATGTCCACCGGCGGCGTCTACCGGACCGAGGATGGCGGCGACAGCTGGGCTCCGTTCAACCGCGGCATCGGAGCGGAGTTCATACCGGGCGAGACGCCCGAGTACGGGCAATGCGTGCACAAGGTCGCCGTCGACTGCGGTGACCCCAACCGGCTTTATGCCCAAAACCATGGAGGGGTGTTCCGATCCGACGACGCCGGCAGGTCGTGGCACTCGATCGCCGGCGGCTTGCCGGCCGACTTCGGCTTCCCGATCGTTGCGCATCCTCACCGCCCCGGCACGATCTACGTGTTCCCGTTGGTCGCAGACATCGAACGTTTTCCGCCATCGGGCAAGCCCGCGGTGTGGCGCTCCGATGACGCAGGGGGGACCTGGCAAGAAACGGGCCCCGGACTTCCAGCCGAGGCGCACACCGCAGTGCTGCGTGATGCGTTCGTGTCGGATCAGGCAGAGGTCGTCGGCCTCTATGTCGGCACCAGGCATGGGGCGATCTGGGCAAGCAACGACGAAGCCGCGACCTGGGCTGAGATTCGCAACAACCTGCCCGATGTGCTCTGCGTGCGCGCCGCCGTGATCTGAGCGCGGGACGTCAGTTCGAAGAAGCTCGAACCCGGTAGCCGTACGTCGCCACGAGCAGAGCCGCCAGACCGGCAACGACTCCCGCGGACAGGTAGTCACCCACACCGCGTGTACCCCCGAGGGCGAGCTCGGCGACACTCGAACCGCCAAGGGCGATTGCGGCGAGCGCGAACAGCGCTGCGCCGACCAACGCGATCGGGCCCCGAGGGGGTGCCCATCGGGCGCCGGCAATCGGCCCGCGCCGAGCGAGCGCGAACACGCCGAGTGCGATGAGCCCGAGCACCCCAGCGGCCGCGCGGTACTGGACGACCTCACCCCAGTGGTGCAGGGCGGCGGCCTGAGCGCATGAATGACCCGGAAAGTACTCCAGGTAGTCGGCACACCGAGCTTGCGTGTAGGTGACTCCGTTGGTGTCGCCGGATACAAATCCAGCGCCCCAAAGTCGGCCCATCGCCTCGGCCACAAGACCGCTGATCCCGATCGCGATGAGGCCGACCGCGGACAACACCCAGGCTCCGCTGATCAGCTGACGGGCGAGTCCGCGAACGTCCCGGTGCACGGTCAGTTCGTCTCGCGCAAGAGACTCAGGGTCGCCGAATCGCTCAACCGCATGATCGGCGGCCCGGATCTCGGTCATTCCGCCGGAGACAAGAGTCGCCTGGGCGGCACGCAAGTGATCCTCAACCTCCGACAACGAGCGGCGTCCGGTGGCGCCGGTCCCAGCCATCTCGTTGAAGAACCGGTCGAGAAAGTTGTCGATCGCGTCACTCATGCCATCCTCCCGGCAGGCTGTTGCTCAAGCACGGAGCTGACACCATGGGCGAACCGCTGCCAGGCGTTGGTCTTGGCAGCGATGGCTGTCTCCCCGTCACCGGTGAGGGTGTAGACGCGTCTCCGCCGAGCGGCTTCTCGGCTCCAGGAGCTGGTCACAAAGCCGTCGCGCTCCAGGCGATGGAGTGCGGGATAGACGGTGCCCTCCGGCAGGTCAAAGACGCCGTCCGAGCCGTCATCGAGCGCGCCGATCAGACCGTAGCCGTGCACCGGACCGGTGCGCCGAAGTGTCGCCAGGAGCAGGAGGTCGAGGTGTCCGCGAAGTTCCATACCTAGAAGACTAGGCATAGGCACGCTAGGTGTCAACGGTGTGACATGACTGACGCTGACAGCACCACTGTCACAGACCTAGACTCGCGGCATGCCGTCGACCCTGGATCTCTACAAGAAGATGACCGCGCTGCCGCAAGGCAAGCGTCTGTTCTCCGTCGCCTTCAGCCAGAAGGCGCCGTACTTCGCCTCGATCCACCTCGAGGTGCAGGAGATGAAGCCGCATCTGGGGCAGATCCGTATCCCCAAGCGCCGCTCGGTCAAGAATCACATCGGCACGATCCACGCGATCGCGGCCTGCAACGGTCTCGAGGCGGCGATGGGTCTGCTCGCCGAGGCCACCTGCCCAGACGACATGCGGTGGTTGCCCAAGGGCATGGAGGTCAGCTATCTCGCGAAGTCCACGACGGCGCTGACCTGCACTGCCGAGACGACCGAAGCCGACTGGGCCGGAGCACCCGACGTACCGGTAAAGGTCAAGGCGGTGACGTCTGACGGCATTGTGACTGTCGAGGGCACGATCCACCTCTGGGTGACACCCAAAAGGGGTTAGTCAGTCACGCAGAAGGGGTGGCCGTCCGGAGTGGCGAGTGCAACCCATCCGAGCTCGCACGGCGCTTCGTCTGAACGGGATGCGCCGAGCTCGACGAGCCGAGCGACTTCCGAGGCTTGGCCGCCGCCGGGCGTGAGGTCGAAGTGCAGGCGGGTCGTAGTCGTGCGCACCTTGAGCGGTGGTCCGCCCCAGCTGATCTTGGAGCCGCCATCGCGAGACTGGATCGCGGTCTCCTCGTCCTGGTCCCAGACCAACGGCCAGTCCAGTGCCTTGCTCCAGAAGCAGCCCTCGGCCTGAGAACCGTCGCTCGAGTAGGCCCCGATTCGCGCTGTGTCGTTCAGGAAGTTGTTGATCGGCTCGATGACGCAGAACTCGTTCCCCTCGGGGTCTTGGAGGACGACGTGCAGCTCTTCCGGCGGCAGGTCGAGATCGAGATGGGCGCCACCCAGGCTGAGAGCACGTTCGACCGATTCCTTCTGGTCGTCCCACGACTTCGTTGTGGTGTCGAAGTGCATCTGGTTGGGCTCGACCTTCGGCTCTTCGGTAGGCACAAAGCGGATCGGGAGCACGTCGCGCCCGCCGGGCAGCAACGTCGTACCTTCGATCTCGCGCTCAAGGAATCCGCCCCAGAACGTGGCCAGCCGCGCAGGGTCACTGGCAGCGAAGCTGAGTGCATGCAATGACGAAGTCATGCTTGGACGCTAGAGGTCGACGCCGACAGAAGGCAACGGTCAGCAGGCGTCCTTGAGCTCATCTGGCGAGCGCGCGTCGATGGCCTCGGCCTCCTGGAAGCCCTGCCGTTCGACGATGTCGGCATACAGAGCGAGATCCTTCGTGGCTTCCGCCTCATCGGCAATCGGCGTCAATACACCCTTGTTGATCGCCTCGCAGGTCTCGGCGCCGTACGCATACCAGTCGGAGCTGACCCCCACCGCTTCGCCCACGACCCCTTGAACCCAAGGGAACGAAGTGGGGCAACTTCATCCAAATCTCGGGGACGCGTACGTCACGGGGATGTCATGGGTTCCAGACGGTGATCGGGCATGGATCGGGTTACGGTCGATAGATGCATCGCTTGAAGGTTCTGATCATCCTCGCGACGGCCACCGTTGCGCTCACTGCCTGTGGGTCCGATGCTCCGACGACGCCTGATTCGTCGGCAGCGACCGCGACGGTCGATCCACCAGCCGCCGACGGCTCCGCTGTCGCAGCAAAGCAGCTCAACTTCACCGCGAAGACGACCGACGGCGACACGTTCGAAGGCTCGAGTCTTGCCGGCAAGCCGACGGTCGTCTGGTTCTGGGCCCCGTGGTGTCACATCTGCAAGGGCGAGGCGCCAAACGTACGCGCAGCTGCCGAGTCCTCCGGCGTCGAGTTCCTCGGGGTTGCAGCGCTCGATGGTGTTGGCGCCATGAAGGGCTTCGTCAAGCAGTACGACCTCGGATTCACCAACCTCGCGGACACCAAGGCAGCAGTCTGGGCCAAGTTCGGGGTCACCTCGCAGCCTTCGTATGCGTTCATCTCCGCTGACGGCGCTGTTGACGTGGTGCCCGGCTCGCTGTCGGCTTCCGAGCTCAAGGCGAAGATCGCAGCTATCAAGCAAGGCTGATCGTGGACTGGTCCATCGTCTCGTTGGCGTTCGCCGCGGGATTGGTCGCGGCACTCAACCCCTGCGGGTTCGCGATGCTCCCGGGCTACCTGGCTCTGGTCGTCTCCGGGGGACAGG
>CAZWZC010000022.1:0-31535 GCA_964638755.1 uncultured Aeromicrobium sp.
GCGAGTCGCTGGAGTAGATCGGCGCCGTGCAGCCCTCGACGTAGTGCACGTAGGCACCCTCGTCGACGATGATCAGCGTGCGCTCGAACTGCCCCATGTTCTCGGTGTTGATGCGGAAGTAGGCCTGCAGCGGGATGTCGACGTGCACACCCTTGGGGACGTAGATGAACGAGCCCCCCGACCAGACGGCCGAGTTGAGCGCGGAGAACTTGTTGTCGCCGACCGGGATGATCGTCGCGAAATACTCCTTGAACAGCTCAGGCTGCTCGCGCAGCGCCGTGTCGGTGTCGAGGAAGAGCACGCCCTGCTCCTCGAGGTCTTCACGGATCGAGTGGTAGACGACCTCGGACTCGTACTGGGCCGCGACACCGGAGACAAGGCGCTGCTTCTCAGCCTCGGGGATGCCGAGGCGGTCGTACGTGTTCTTGATGTCTTCGGGCAGGTCGTCCCATGTGGCAGCCTGCTTCTCGGTGGAGCGAACGAAGTACTTGATGTTGTCAAAATCGATCGTGCTGAGGTCTGCACCCCAGGTCGGCAGGGGTTTGCGGCCGAAGAGCTTCAGGCCCTTGAGGCGCAGGTCAAGCATCCACTCGGGCTCGCTCTTGAGCGCCGAGATGTTGCGTACGACGGCTTCGCTCAGCCCGCGCTGGGAGGTCGCACCGGCGTCGGTCTTGTCGGACCAACCGAACTCGTATCGTCCGACGTCCTTGAGACCGGGATTCGCCTCTTCAACGGCATTGGTCTCGACGGCGTTGGGAGTCTCTGACGTTGTCGTCATGAGGTCAACCTCTCTGCGGTTGGAGCTGTGTGGGGCAAATGGGTCGTACAGACGCCGTCGCCGTGGGCGATCGTCGCAAGTCGTTGGACGTGGGTGCCGAGGAGACGAGCAAACATCTCGGTCTCGGCCTCACACATCTGGGGGAACTCCTCGGCCACGTGGGCGACCGGGCAGTGGTTCTGGCACATCTGGGTGCCGGCCGGAGTGTTGCCGACCGACGCTGCGTAGCCGTCCTCACTCAACGCGTCGGCGAGCACATGGGCACGCTTCTCGGGCTCGACCTGCGCGAGCAGTGGGCGGTAGCGGTCCTCGAGGTCGGTCAGCCGATGACGCGCGAACGCCATGACGGCGTCCTCTCCACCGCTCTCCTTGAGGTAGCGCAGCGCCCCGGCGGCCAGCTCGTCGTAGGCGTGCTTGAAGTGGTCTCTACCAGAATCGGTGATGACGTAGACCTTGGCAGGGCGTCCACGGCCACGCTGTCCAACAACGCGCTGCTCGCGGGTCATCAGGACACCGTCCGCCAGGAGGTGATCGAGATGGCGTCGTACGGCAGCGGGCGTCAGTCGCAGCTGGAGGGCGAGGTCCGCGGCTGTCGATGGGCCGTGCTCGAGAATGGTGGTGGCCACGCGCTCACGCGTAGGCGCGTCGTCGCTGTTCGCCTCGAGAACAGCAGACGCGTCATCATGGCCGGTGTATTTCACAAGACAAGTGTGCCTTTATTCACCAAGTGGTTTCAACGAAGGTGAGCCTTAGTCGAAGTCAGCCCTAAAGTAGACCCATGGGATCCGACGCTGTGAAGATCGACGCGGGCGGCCGGTCTGTGCGGATCTCAAGTCCGACACGGGTCATCTACGAGGCGACGGACTTCTCAGCCGAGGTGACCAAGGTGATGGTCGCGGAGTACTACGTAGCCGTGGCCGACGGGCTCATGCGCGCCCTGGACAAACGTCCGGTGGCGTTGGAGCGCTGGCCCAAGGGCGTGCGGGAAGGCATGGTCATGTCGACCCGGGCGGACAGCCACGGCGATGCGTTCTACCAGAAGCGGATGATGCGAGGCGCTCCCCCGTACGTCGAGAGCACCCGCATCCTCTTCCCGTCCGGCCGGCCCGCAGACGAGATCTGCATGACTGAGATCGCCGTGGCTGCATGGGCCGCGCACATGGGCGCCATCACCTTTCACCCCTGGCCGACGCGGTGCACCGACAACGACCGGCCCGACGAGCTCCGGATCGACCTCGACCCGTTCGGAAAGGCGACGTTCGGCGACGCCGTACGTGTTGCTGCCGTTGCTCGCGAGCTGTTCGCCGAGGCGGGCATCGCCGCCTTCGCCAAGACGAGCGGCAAGCGCGGCATCCATGTGTACGCCCGGGTCGCGCCGAAGTGGACCTTCACCGATGTTCGCCACGCAGCGATCGCATTCGCCCGCGAGCTCGAGCGCCGTACGCATGGCGTCACCACGAAGTGGTGGAAGGAAGAACGCGGCGACAACATCTTCGTGGACTTCAACCAGAACTGCCGTGACCGCACGATCGCGTCGGCCTACAGCCTGCGCCCGACCCCCGGCGCGACCGTCTCGATGCCTGTCAGCTGGGAAGAGCTCGCTGGTCTGACGGATCCGCGTGCCTTCACGTTGCACACGGTCCCGGCAAAGCTTGCTGCCGATGGCGATGCCTGGGCAGCCATCGACGACATTGAGCACTCGCTTGACGCGTTGCTGCGGTGGTGGGATGCGGACCCCAGTGAGATGCCCTATCCGCCGGAGTACCCGAAAATGCCAGGGGAGCCCAAGCGCGTACAGCCGAGCAAGGACACTCGCAACAAGAAGCCATGACCCGCGATTTGGATGAATCTGCACCAAGAGCGACGACCCCTTGAACCCAAGCGTCGTTCTTGGTGCAGATTCATCCAAATCTCGGGCTTTAGGACAGGACGTCGTTGAGGTTGTACTTCGCGACCTCGTCCAGCTGCTCGTACGTGCACGATCTCGGCTCACGATCTGGACGCCAGCGCTTGAACTGCGCCGTGTGCCGGAACCGGGTGCCCTCCATGTGCTCGTAACCCACCTCGGCGACTCGGGTGGGGTCGAGTGTGACGAACGAGAGGTCCTTCGTGCCGGTCCAGCGGCTCTGACCGCCTGGCAGCCGCGAGCCCGCCTGTGCTTGCGCGTCCTGCCACTTGCCCCATGGATGATCGGCTGTGTCGACGATCAATGGCGCGAGCTCGTCGACGAGCTCGGCCCGTCGTGCCTCGGTGAACGATGCGGCCACGCCGACGTGCTGCAGGTCGCCGTTGTCGCCATACAACCCGAGCAACAGCGATCCGAGTAGCGGCCGCTCGCCCGTCGAGGTCTTGTGCAGACGGTATCCGGCGACGACCACGTCAGCAGTCCGGGAGTGCTTGATCTTGAGCATCGTGCGGCCGTTCGGTGCGTACGCCTTGGCCAGCGCCTTGGCTACGATCCCGTCGAGTCCCGCTCCTTCGAAGGTGTCGAACCACGCTTCGGCCTCGCCGACATCAGTCGTAGTGCGGGTGAGGTGGATCGGGTCCTTGGCGTTGACCAGCGCCTTCTCGAGTCGTCCTCGCCGCACGGAGAACGGCTCGTCCATCAGCGCTTCGTCGCCCAGCGCGAGCAGGTCGAATGCGACGAAGGACGCCGGTGTTTCCCTGGCCAACATCTGCACTCGCGAGTCGGCCGGGTGGATGCGCTGCGACAAGGCATCGAACTCGAGGCGTCCATCGAGCGCCAGAAAGATCTCGCCGTCCAGCACAATGCGCTCAGGCAGCTCTGCCTTCACGGCATCGACGACGTCGGGGAAGTAGCGGGTCAGCTCTTTGGTGGATCGGCTGGCAAGGACAACCTCGTCGCCATCACGAAACACTATGCATCGGAAGCCGTCCCATTTGGGCTCGTACGACAGACCGCCGTCGATCGAGTCCTGGGCGGGCACACCCTTGACCGACTTGGCAAGCATGGGTTTCACGGGCGGCATCACGGGAAGGTCCATGCCGACAGCCTAGAACCGCGCGTGCGGATGCCGCACCTACACTGGGCGGGTGACTCAGCCCGCCGTTGAGGTCGTCGACCTCGTCATGAAGTACGGCACGGTCACCGCCGTCGACGGACTCAACCTCACGGTCGATCTGGGCACCGTCACCGCGATCCTCGGCCCCAACGGCGCTGGCAAGACCACCACCATTGAGACGTGCGAGGGATTCCGCCGCCCACAGAGTGGGTCCGTCCGGGTCCTGGGGCTCGACCCGATCGCTGAGGCTCACGAGCTTCGACCGCGGGCCGGCGTCATGCTCCAGTCCGGCGGCGCATGGTCAGGCTCTCGCGCGTACGAGATGCTGAGCCACATCGCCTCGTTGCACGCGTACCCGCTGGACGTCGGGCTCCTGATCGAGCGCCTCGGAATGCAGTCGTACGGTCGCACCCCATATCGACGCCTCTCGGGCGGTCAGCAGCAACGACTCAGCCTTGCCATGGCGATCGTCGGTCGCCCCGAGCTGGTATTCCTTGACGAGCCGACCGCCGGCCTTGACCCGCAGGCCCGTCGATCAACCTGGGAGCTCATCAGCGAGCTGCGATCCAGCGGCGTCACGGTCGTCCTGACGACGCACTTCATGGATGAGGCCGAGGCACTGGCAGATGTCGTACACATTGTTGACGAAGGCAACGTCATCGCCTCGGGGACACCGCAGAGCCTCGCCGCCTCCGGCGCGCAGAACACAGTCCGTTTCACTGCACGGCCCGGCATCGACGTCGAGGGACTCATGCTGGCCTTGCCCGACCAATCCAAGGTGGATGAGGTGTCGCCGGGCTCGTACGTCATCGCGGGCCATGTTGACCCAGCCCTGCTCGCGACATTCGCCGCATGGTGCGCCAGCCAAGGTGTGCTGACTGAGTCGGTCCTGGTCGAACGACAGACGCTTGAGGATCGGTTCCTCGAGCTGACCGGGAGGGCCCTCCGATGAGCCTTGACCTCTCACCCCGACCGGGAGCCGCACCTCGCCGAGCGATGCTTCGCTCGCAGATATCGATGGAGCTGCGTCTGTTGTCGCGGAACGGCGAACAACTGTTGCTCACCCTGGTCATCCCGCTGGTGCTGCTGATCCTCGGCACTCGCTCCAACAAGGTCGTTGATCTCGGTCCTGGCCGAACGATCGACATCATCACACCCGGCATCCTGGCGCTCGCCGTGTTGTCGACGTCCTTCACATCGCTGGCGATCGCCACGGGGTTCGATCGCCGATACGGAGTCATCAAACGTCTTGGTGCATCGCCGCTTCCCCGATGGGGCCTGTTGGCCGGCAAGGTCGGCGCGATTGCGATCATCGAGCTCGTGCAGCTCGCGATCCTTTCAGGCGTCGCCCTGCTCCTCGGCTGGGAACCGCACGGTGGGTTAACGGCGGTGGCGCAAGCGGTACTCCTCGTCGTGCTCGGCACGGCCGCATTCGGATCGCTCGGACTGTTGATCGCCGGTGTCCTGCGCGCCGAGGCAACCCTCGCGGTTGCCAACCTCGTCTACGTGCTGCTGCTCGTCGGCGGCGGCCTCATCGTGCCGTTGAGTCGCTACCCCGATGCGGCAAGCCATGCCCTTCAGATTCTCCCGTCCGGTGCTCTTGGCCAAGGCCTGCGAGATACATTCTCCGGCAACGGACCAGGTGCGTTCTCCCTCGTCGTGCTGATCGTATGGGCCGTGAGCTGCGGTCTCGGTGTCTCACGGACATTCAAGTGGGAGTAACCGCATGAAACTGTTTGCAGGCCTTCGCGCACCAGACCAGACCTCCGTCGAAAGGTGGGCGTGGGCTGCGCTCGCGGCCAATGTGCTGATCATCCTGACCGGCGGGTTGGTACGGCTCACCGGCTCCGGGCTCGGCTGCCCGACCTGGCCCAAGTGCACCGAGGATTCGTTCGTTCCACATCGGGCGCTTGGAACGCACGGCGTCATCGAGTTCGGCAACCGCATGATCACGTACGTCTTGGTGCTTTTCGTGGTCTGCGCGCTCATTGCGGTCTGGCGTTGGTCTGCTGCCACCCAGCTGATGCGGCGACTCGCGCTCATTCTCACCCTCGGTGTGCCGTTCCAGGCAGTCATCGGCGGCATCAGCGTCCTCACCGACCTCAACCCCTGGATCGTCTCACTGCACTTGATCCTGTCGATGGGACTGGTCGCGACAGCGACCTTCCTGCTCGTGCTCGTGCGCGTTCACGGCGACGTCGCGGCCTCTCGTACACACGGAGCAGCGCTGGTGGTGTCGGCATACGTGGTCATGTGGGTGGTCGTCTATCTCGGCACGATCGTTACCGGCGGTGGCCCTCACGCCGGCGACGCCGAAGCACCTCGCAATGGCCTCGACCCACAACTGATGAGCCATGTGCACGCCGCATCCGTGTACGTGCTGGTCGCGCTCACCGCGTGGCTGTGCTTCGTCCTGCGCGGCCCGGCCAGACGATTGGCATGGCTCCTGCTCGGGGTCGAGCTGGCACAAGGAACGATCGGCTTCGCCCAATACTTCACCGACCTGCCGATCGCGCTCGTCGCAGCACACCTTGTCGGAGCCGCAGTCCTCGTGGTTGCCGGCACTCGCCTCCTCCTGAGCGTCAGATCACCAATCAGTGCGCCCACCGAGTTGTCGCCTGAAACACCGCCGCGGCACTGAGCCCACGGCCGCGCCGAAGGAAGAACTCTTGACCGGGCAGACAGCCGTCCTCAGCTTGCCGTCTTTGGTGGGGCCTCACCAGTGTCGACACCAATCGCCCGCAATGAATAGCCGGGCGTGTACTTCTCCTTGGGATCAAGCTCGTGGATCAGCGCGACCAACGCCCGGTGGATGTCCATGAGTCGGCGATTGTCCCCGTTGGACACAAGTTCAAGGCCCCTGTCGACAGGCGCAAACCAGTCACGGAACGTCCGATCCTCGCGAAACCGTGCGGCGAACGTCGCGTAGCCCATGACGTGTGGAACGCGGGCGTCGACATCGGAGGTTGACTCCCACGAGAACATCATCTCGCCGATGGCTCTCTGCTCGGCTGAGTAGAACATGAAACCTTCGCTGTCAGCATTGCCTCGCAGCGTCTGTTTGACATCAGCAATCAACGCTTGAACGGATTCGTCACGGGCACCCTCTCCGCTGGAGGCGAGCACAGACTGTCGTCGTGCCTCGATCCATCCGAAGTAGTGAGCGAACAAAAAGGCCGTACTGGCTGTCGTGTAGTCACCGTGGCTCTCGTAGCGCTTGACCAGCGCCACCCAGCCAGTCTGGACAATGTTGAAGATGCGTGACTGCAACTCAGCTGCTGACTCAGCCAAGGGCTCGTACACCCTCTGGGCAGCGGCGAGCGCGGACTCCTCCTTCTTTCGCCGCTCCTCCTCCAGATGCAATCTGTGGCTGATCCGTTGAGTTCTCACTGACATGTAGCCGGACAGGACAACACTCAGCAAGCTGAAGAGAAGTGGCAACACCGAGAGGAACGACTTCGACATCCCCGCATCCTAGGGGCGTGAGCGCAAGGAGAGTAAAGGTTCGGGTCGCGGACTCAGCTCGGGCGGCGCTCATGTGCCCGAGCTGAAGGACGGGCCCACTTCTCGGCGTCGATGGCGTAGACCCACCGCCGGCGCGGCCATTCGGTCACGGACCATAGTTGACGGCGCTGCGGCCAATAGGTCACGTCCTCCGGTCCGGTCGGCAGGACCCCCGCGTGGCGAACGTAGTCACCGGGTTGACCCACCCAGAGGTCGCCCGGGCGCCCCTTGCCGTTGCTGGCGGTGATCACCCAGGTGCCGTTCACCAAGGTTGCACCCTGCATTCGCGCGACCTGCCGGTCATACAGCTCGGCCGGGAAGGCCCATCCGCGATCATCCCGTCGAAGCAGTTCAGTCTCACGGTCGAGGGGGTAGCGCATCAGACGATGGCTGCCACCCTTTCGCCCGTACTCGCCAGCAACGAGATGGGCCTCGTCACCTGCCCGGTCCAGCGACATGAACGAATACATCATCTCGCCGACGTCGTGGTCGTGGTCGGCTTCATACGACGTGAATTGGGGCAGCACATAGCGGTAGCTCTTGGTGCGAAAACGGTTTCGGACACGGACCAGGTCGGCGAGCCGGAACACCCGGATGCCGTGCTGTCCCCCGGCAACGTAGAGGTACTCGCCATACCAGACGATTCCACCGGCATGCACACGAATCGGGGTCAGCCAGTTGATGCGCCAGCGCCACCTCGGGTTGACGAGAAGCACATGTCGGTAGGGTGCGGCTTCCGCGTCGGTGCAGTCCATGACGGAGATCCGCGAGCCGAAGATGAACCCCATGATGTGGTTCGCGTACCAGCTGACCAGCACGATGTGACGACCGGAAACAGTCCCGGCCGATGGATCGGGTCCGTACGCATCGGCCGAGGTCGTGATGCCCTGGGGCAGCCACCGCCGCGTACGTTGGTCTCCACGCTGCCAGGCATAACCGCCCACCGCTGCCTTGCTGGGAACCTCGTCCCGGGTCGCGACTCGGTTGGTGTCGGCCAGCACTCCCTCGAGCCCCACCCGGGTATATCTCCCGAAGAAGCGTTCCGAGAGGTTGGTCGCCCGAGCCGCCTCAATCAGTCGGTATGCCTGCGCACCCACGTCATCGCGTGACATCAGGACCATCCGGTTGTCCAACTCTCCCCGCCTCGGTGCTGCGGCGTTCCGATCGAACGATCCCCAGCCGTACGAGGAGGAGAAAGATTGCGACAGCGGTCCAGATCGTTCCGATCAGGAAGAAGGTGCTTGCAGCACTGCCGAGGTCTCCGCCACGATCCTTGAACTCGCGGCTGATCAGAACCATGAGGACTCCAACCCCTCCGAAGAAGGCGGTGAGCCCCTTGCTGACCCCGTTCATCGAAGTGCCTCTCGTCTTGCCTGGTACCAGACCATGGTGCGACAACCCTCGTCATCAGTGCTGCCCTCCAGCATGGCAAAACCGTCGCGTACATAGGCGGAGATCGCCGACGTGTTGCCATCAATCACCCGCAGGCGCAGCGGTTGGCCCTCATTCCACCCGATGACCGCATTGATCAGTGCAGCCCCGATTCCACGACGTCGCACTCCAGGTGCCACCCACATGGAGATCAACTGGTTGCCGTCCTCCCCCGACATGCCTGCGACCATGCCAACCGGTGCTCCATCTTCGTATGCGATGAAGCACGCACCGTCGGCGAGACGAGCACGCCAGCGTTCTTCGGTGTCATTGGGGCCTGCCCACATCGTCGTGGAGGACGAGAAGGCGCTGGGATCCTCACTGAGTGAGCGCTGGCGCATCAGGCGCCAATCGCGCCAGTCCTCTGGGCTCACCTGCCGAACAGCGAAGGTCATGACTGGCTTGACGGACTACTTGATGAACGGGTCGATGGCCGCAGCGACGAACAAAAGTGCGAGATAGGCGTTAGAGAAGTGGAACAGCCGCATCGGCTTGATGATTGACAGGTCCTCGGTGTCGCGCGCCCGTGACCGGAGGTCGTAGGCCTCGATCAGGAACACGATCCCTAGCGTGATCGCCATCGCCGGGTAGAACCAACCCGTGTAGGGCCACAGCAGCATCGAGGTGGCGACCATGACCCATGAGTAGATGACGATCTGCCGGGAAACCTCGTCGGAGCTGGCAACCGAGGGCAGCATCGGCACACTGGCGGCGGAGTAATCCTCGCGATAGCGCATCGCCAGTGCCCAGAAGTGCGGCGGTGTCCAGAAGAACACCACCATGAACAGCACGACCGGAGCCCAGGCCAGTTCGTTGGTGACGGCCGTCCAGCCGATCAGCGCCGGGAAACAACCCGCGGCGCCTCCCCACACGATGTTCTGGGAGGTGCGGCGCTTGAGGATCATCGTGTAGCCGATGACGTAGAAGACATTGGCCGCGAGCGCGAGCAGCGCCGACAAAGGGTTGACCAGCATCCACAGCCACACGGTCGATACGACGCCGAGCGCCAGCCCGAACACCAATGCTCCATTGGTCGAGACCTGATGGCGTGGGAGCGGTCGACGAGACGTGCGTCGCATCAGCTGGTCGATGTCGGCGTCGACGACACAGTTCAGGGCGTTGGCGCTGCCTGCTGAAAGGGTTCCACCGACGACGGTGGCCACCACGAGCCACAGCGGCGGGACGGCCTGGGCAGCAAGGAACATCACTGGCACAGTCGTCAGCAGCAGCAACTCGATGATGCGCGGCTTGGTGAGCGCAACGTACGAGAGAGCGACATCTCGACGAGGTACTGGTGCAACGGTGGGCTGGTCCACGCCCAGCGTCGGATGTACGGCAGTCACACGGCCAGTCTAATGCCAGGCACGGCGCGACGTACCGACGGTTGGTGCCGGTCCGGCGCCAGGGCTGACCGCGTCATGATGACTCGACTCACCTGAGCAGCACGTGGGCCACGCGAGTAGTGTCGGCAGCGACGGTTTGGCATGGCCGGCCGACGCCCGTGATCGACGATTCAGGAGCCCGCGCTGTGACGACAGCCCCCACCCCACTCGACTGGACTGACCTCGACAAAAAGGCCGTGGACACCGTGCGACTGCTGGCCGCCGATGCCGTTCAAAGGGTCGGCAACGGGCACCCCGGCACCGCGATGAGTCTCGCACCAGCGGCCTACCTGCTCTACCAGAAGCTGATGCGTCACGACCCTGCCGATCCGCACTGGATCGGGCGAGACCGGTTCGTCCTGTCGTGCGGGCACTCGAGCCTCACGCAATACATCCAGCTGTACCTCGCTGGCTACCCCATGACGCTCGACGACCTCAAGGGCCTACGCACCTGGGGCAGTCAGACGCCTGGTCACCCTGAGTACCACCACACCCCAGGCGTGGAGGTGACAACAGGCCCGCTCGGACAGGGCGTCGCCAACGCGGTGGGCTTCGCGATGGCGGCTCGGCGCGAGCGTGGACTTCTCGACCCTGCCACCGCTGCCGGCGAGAGCCCGTTCGACCATCACGTCTATGCCATCTGCTCCGACGGCGACCTTCAGGAGGGTGTCTCGGCTGAGGCCTCCTCCCTCGCCGGCCACCAGAAGCTCGGCAACCTCACCCTTCTGTATGACGACAACAAGATCTCGATTGAGGACGACACAAATGTCGCCTTCAGCGAGGATGTGGCAGCACGTTACGAGGCATACGGCTGGCATGTTCAGACGATCGACTGGACCAACGGCGGTACCGGCTACACCGAAGACGTCGCGGCTCTCTGGGATGCCTACCAAGCGGCTGAAGCCGTGACCGACAGGCCGTCCTTCATCCAGCTGCGGACGATCATCGCGTGGCCCGCACCGACCGCCCAGAACACCGGTGCCTCCCATGGCTCCGCGCTCGGCGACGACGAGATCAAGGCCACAAAGGAGTTGCTGGGCTTCGATCCCGCCATGACCTTCATCGTGGGCGATGATGTCATCGCCCACACCCGGGCCGTACGCGATCGTGGCAAGGCGGCTCATGAGGACTGGCAGAAGAAGTTCGACGCATGGGCCACCGCCGCACCTGACTCGGCGGCCCTCCTTGAGCGGATGTCCAAACGCGAGCTGCCCGACGGCTGGGACGCGGATCTACCGGTCTACGAGCCGGACGAGAAGGGTGTTGCCACCCGTGTCGCGTCGGGCGACTTCTTGTCCGCCGCGGTCGCGCATCTGCCGGAGCTTTGGGGTGGCTCAGCCGACCTCGCCGGCTCCAACAACACCACACCCAAGGGCGAGCCGTCGTTCCTCCCGCCGGAACACTCAACGACCAAGTTCCAGGGTGACTGGTACGGCCGGGTGCTGCACTTCGGCATCCGCGAGCACGCCATGGGCGCGGTGATGAACGGCATGGTTCAACATGGGTTCACCCGTCCGTACGGCGGCACGTTCCTCGTGTTCAGCGACTACATGCGGCCCTCTGTTCGTCTGGCAGCCCTCCAGGAGCTCCCTGTCACGTACGTGTGGACCCACGACTCAATCGGACTCGGTGAGGACGGTCCGACGCATCAGCCCGTCGAGCACCTCGCTGCCCTGCGCGCCATCCCGGGCCTGGATGTGATCCGACCCGCTGACGCCAACGAGACCATCGCGGCGTGGAAGACCGTCCTCGGCATCACGAATCGGCCCGCAGCGCTGGCTCTGAGCAGGCAGAACCTGCCGACGTTCCCGCGAGGGACCGACGCCAGCACCGGAGAACACTGGGCATCGGCGGACCTGACTGCCAAGGGCGCCTACAACCTGCTCGACACCGACGGCACACCCGACGTGATCTTGTTCGCCACCGGCTCGGAGGTGCAGCTGGCGGTCAAGGCCCGCAAGCTGCTGGCGGCCGATGACATCCACGCTCGCGTCGTCTCGATGCCGAGCCGTGAATGGTTCGAGCAGCAGGACGAGTCGTACCGTGACGAGGTCATCCCTCCCGGCCTTCGTGCCCGAGTGTCGGTCGAGGCCGGCATCGCTCTGGGATGGCGCGACATCGTCGGCGATGCGGGGCGCACCATCAGCCTTGAGCACTACGGCGCCTCCGCCGACTACGCGACGCTGTACGACAAGTTCGGCATCACCGCCGAGGCAGTCGCGGCTGCTGCCAAGGACTCGATCGCGGCGGCCGCGGCCGAACCCACCGCACCGTTCCACGCTCGACCGGCGGGGCCCGTCGGCCCCGGCGACAACGTCGACGCTCCACACTGACGCACTCATCCTCACGAAGGAGACACCATGAATGACCGCTTGAAGGCACTCGCCGACGCAGGAGTCTCGATCTGGCTTGACGACTTGTCCCGCGAACGCATCGCGTCGGGCAACCTCGCCGGGCTCGTGGCCGACTCCGGAGTCGTCGGAGTCACCACCAACCCAACGATCTTCGCCGGAGCCCTGGCCAACGGCGAGCGCTATTCGACACAGATCAAGGAGCTCAAGGCAGCTGGGGCCAGCATCGACGACACAGTCTTCGAGCTCACCACAACTGATGTGCAACAGGGCTGCGACATCCTGCGTTCGGCCTACGACGCAAGCAATGGCGTCGATGGCCGCGTCTCGATCGAGGTCGAGCCCGGCGCGGCCCGCGACACCGATCGCACGATCGAGCTGGCCCACAAGCTCTGGGAGCGAGTGGATCGTCCCAACGCCTACATCAAGATCCCAGCGACCGTGGAAGGGCTGCCCGCGATTGCTGCTGCCACCGCCGCAGGCATCTGCATCAATGTCACGTTGATCTTCTCCCTCGACCGCTACCGCGGCGTCATGGACGCCTATCTCGACGGTCTCGAGCAGGCTACGGCCGACGGCTTGGACCTGTCGACGATCCATTCGGTCGGCTCATTTTTCGTGAGCAGGATGGATTCGGAAGTCGACAAGCGCCTTGAGGAAGGCAGTCCCTTGCGTGGCAAGGCGGGCATCGCCAACGCCCGGCTCGCGTACGAGGCGTATGAGGAGGTCTTCGGCTCAGCCCGGTTCAAGGCTTTGGCTTCCAAGGGTGCGACCGCACAGCGGCCGCTGTGGGCGTCGACGGGCGTGAAAGATCCCGCCTATCCCGACACGATGTACGTCACCGAGCTCGTTGTTGCCAACACGGTCAACACGATGCCTGAGAAGACCCTCAAGGCGTTCGCCGATCACGGCGAGATGCACGGTGACGCCGTCACTGGCGCATACGCTGAATCGCGCCAGGTGATCGCCGATCTCGAGGCGCAGGGCATTGGTTATGACGATGTCGTGGGGGTGCTCGAGAAGGAGGGTCTCGAGAAGTTCGATGCCTCGTGGGCCGAGCTCCTCCAGACCGTGTCCACCGAGCTCGACAAGGCCTGAGACGTGGTCGATCTCGTCCTCACCGCACCGTCTCAGCACGAGTACGAATCGGCGCTCAAGGACGCCATCGACGCCCGGCTCGCGTCTCGGATCGCCGAGCAGGACCCGACCGTATGGGGTCCTGAGGCGGAGTCAGAGGCCAAGATCCGACTGAGCTGGACGAGCCTTGCGGAGTCCTCGCGGCCGCTGGTCGCCGAAATTCTTGAGCTGCGCGAAAGCCTTGCCTCGAAGGGGCTCGACCACGTTGTGCTCTGTGGCATGGGTGGCTCGTCGCTGGCGCCCGAAGTGATCTGTCACAGCGCCGGTGTTGAGCTCACGGTTCTCGACTCGTCGCAGCCCGACATGGTGCGCTCGGCCATTGCCGACCGGCTGGAGAGCAGCATTGTCGTGGTGTCCAGCAAGTCTGGCGGCACCGTCGAGACCGACAGCCAACGACGCGCGTACGAGCAGGCGTTCACCGACGCCGGTCTCAAACCTGCAGACCACATCGTGGTGGTCACCGATCCGGGATCACCGCTCGACAAGGAGGCGACCGCCGCTGGCTACCGCGTGTTCCACGCCGACCCCAACGTCGGCGGCCGCTACTCCGCGCTGACAGCCTTCGGCCTCGTGCCGAGCGGCTTGGCTGGCGCGGACATCGGTGCGCTGCTCGACGAGGCTTCGTCCGTGCAGGAGGTGGTGGCCGTCGATGGTCCGGAGAATCCGGCATTGCGGCTGGGCGTGCTGTTGGGCGTCGCCCATCGTCATCGCGTCGACAAGTTGGTCATGGCCGATCAGTCACGGCAAGGATTCGGGGACTGGGTCGAGCAGCTCATCGCAGAGTCAACCGGCAAGAACGGCAAGGGTGTACTCCCGGTCGTCGTGCCGTTCGAGAACGCCGTCAACTTCAACCCCAGCACGGCCGACTCGATCCTGTTGTCGATCAACGGAGTCGATGTCCCCGAGGCTCAGTCCGGCTACGGTGCGGCGGTCAAGGCTGAGCTCGGCGCTCAGATGCTGGTCTGGGAAACCGCTGTCGCGGTCACCGGTCAAGTCATCGGCATCAACCCGTTCGACCAACCAGACGTCGAGAGCGCCAAGCAGGCAGCTCGTGACATGCTCTCCGGCGGTGGCGAGAAGCCCACCCCCGATTTCACGGCAGAAGGCATCGACGTCTACGGGGGTCAGGGCCGCACGATTGATGACGCGGTGAGCTGGCTGTTCGAGGAGCTTGACCTCGAGCACGGCTACGTATCGTTGCAGGTCTACCTCGACCGGTTCGACCACGCCGACTTCGCCTCCGTGCGTGAGCTGGTCGCCAAGCGCACCGGCAGGCCCACAACATTCGGTTGGGGTCCAAGGTTCCTCCACTCGACCGGTCAGTATCACAAGGGAGGTCCCGCGACTGGAGTCTTCCTGCAGATCACCGGTGACCCACTGGAGGATCTCGCCGTACCTGGTCGTGACTTCACGTTCGGCTCGTTCATCGAGTCACAGGCGGCTGGCGACGCGGCGGTGCTGCGCAAACGCGGTTGCCCGGTTGTACGCCTCCACCTCAGCGATGTGGCCGCCGGACTCGGGTCGCTCCGTGCCGTGCTTGCCGGCGAGGAGTGACTCATGATCGATGACAACCCACTGCGCGATCCGCGCGATCGCCGACTCCCGCGCATTGCCGGTCCGTGCAGCCTCATCCTGTTCGGCGTCACCGGCGACCTTGCCAAGAAGAAGCTCATTCCCGCGGTATACGACCTCGCCAACCGTGGACTGTTGCCTCCGGGCTTCGCCCTGGTCGGCTTCGCGCGTCAGGACTTCGGCAAACAGGCGTTCGCCAAGATGATCAAGCAGGCTGCCAAGGACGGGGCTCGTACGGCGTGGAGCGAGACGGTGTGGAAGCAACTTGCTGCTGGCATCCGGTTCGTCCCCGGCGAGTTCGACGACGACGACGCCTGGGAGCGGCTCGGCAGGACAATGAACGAGCTCGACCAGCAACAGGGCACTGGTGGCAACCACGCGTTCTACCTCTCGATCCCGCCCGGACTGTTCCCCGTCGTCGTCTCGCAGATCAAGAAGCACGGTCTCGCTGAATCGTCTGAGGGCTGGCGACGCGTCGTGATCGAGAAGCCCTTCGGCCACGATCTCGCATCAGCGCACGAGCTCAACCAGATCGTCGCCGACGTCTTCCCCAGACAGTCGGTGTTCCGCATCGACCACTACCTCGGCAAGGAGACTGTGCAGAACATCCTGGCGTTCCGTTTTGCCAACGGGATGTTTGAACCGATCTGGAACAACAACTACGTCGATCACGTGCAGATCACGATGGCCGAGGACATCGGCATCGGCTCGCGCGCCGGCTACTACGACGGCATTGGCGCAGCCCGTGACGTCATCCAAAACCACCTGTTGCAGCTGATGGCGCTCATTGCTATGGAAGAGCCAGTCTCGTTCAACGCCTCCAGTCTGCGTATCGAGAAGCAGAAGATCCTCGCCAATGCCCGCCCACCGGAACGCATGGATCTCCACACCGCTCATGCGCAGTATGGCGGCGGTTGGGCCGGCGGCGAGAAGGTCCTCGGCTACCTCGAGGAGCAAGGCATTCCCAGGAGCTCCAGGACCGAGACGTACGCCGCGATGCGTATCGACATCAGCACTCGCCGATGGGCGGGTGTGCCCTTCTACCTGCGTACCGGCAAGCGTCTGGGCCGCCGCGTCACCGAGCTTGCTGTCGTGTTCAAACGAGCTCCACACCAGCCGTTCAGCAAAAATGACGTCGAGGAGCTCGGCCAGAACGCACTCGTGATGCGCATTCAGCCCGATGAGGGCGTGACACTGCGCTTTGGCGCCAAGGTGCCCGGTACGACGATGGAGATTCGTGACGTCAACATGGACTTTGCCTACGGCGGAGCCTTCGTTGAGAGCAGCCCCGAGGCGTACGAGAGGCTCATCCTTGACGTCTTGCTCGGCGACCCGCCTCTGTTCCCACATCGTGAGGAAGTGGAGCTCGCATGGGAAATCCTCGATCCCGTGATCGAGCACTGGAGCAAACAGAAGTCGATTGACACCTATGCGTCCGGCACTTGGGGACCTGAGTCGGCCGACAAGATGATGGCGCGCGACGGCCGGACTTGGAGGCGTCCCTGATGGAAATCGCGCTCGAGAAGACCAACGCGTCCGACATCGCCCGCGCCCTCGTGAAAGCACGTCGAGCCGCAGGAAGCCCAGCCATGGACATGGTGCTCACCCTGCTCGTGGTGACCGATGACGATGCTGTCGGGGCTGCACTCAGGACCGCGACCACGTTGTCGCGCGAGCACCCGTCACGCGTCATCGGCGTCATCATCGGCGACGGACGTGGAGCGGCCGAGCTCAACGCAAAGGTCCGCGTCGGCGAGAGCGCGTCTGGCGAGTCGATCCTGTTGCGCATCTCAGGTGAGCTGACCAAGCATGCCGAGTCGGTGGTGCTGCCGTTGCTGCTCCCGGACTCGCCTGTCGTCGTGTGGTGGCCGGGCAAGCCCCCTAACAACCCCTCTGAGGATGCGATCGGCCAGCTGGCCAGACGCCGGCTCACTGACGCGGAGGCCACAGACTCCCCGATCCGGTCCCTCAAAGCCGTCGCTCGCGAGTACTCCCCCGGCGACACGGACCTTTCCTGGACCCGCTTGACGCCTTGGCGCGCGCTGCTGGCGGCCGCGCTTGACCAGTCGAACAGCAAGATCACCGGCGGCTACGTCATAGCCGGAACCGGCAATCCGGCAGCAACGCTGCTGGTCGCATGGCTCGAGAGTCGGCTCAAGGTGCCGATCACGCTGCGCAAGGGCGACATCGAGCAGATCTCGACGGTCGCGCTCCATTCCCCTGTCGGCGACGTCGTGATCGACCGCATCAGCCCGACGTCCTGCCACTTCAGCGTCCCGGGTTCCTCGCCGCGCGAGGTCCCACTGGGCGCCCGTACGCTGGCCGAACTCCTCGCCGAAGATCTGCGCCGACTCGACGCTGACGACATCTACGAGGCGACGATCAACCATCTCCTGGACGCCTGATGACCGTCCAGGTCTCTCCTGACGGCTCGCTGGCCCAGGTGATCGCCGAGAAGCTCACGATTCGACTCGCTCAGCTCCAAGCCGCCGGCGAGCGCCCCAGCGTGGTGTTGACCGGCGGAACGATCGCGATCGCCGCTTACGAAGCTCTCGGCTCCGGAGAGGTCGACTGGTGCAACGTCGACTACTACTGGGGGGACGAGCGTTTCGTCCCGGAGGGTCACGCTGATCGCAACGACCAGCAGGCCAGGGATGCATTCCTGGCCCGACTCGGCGTGCCCGACGGTCGCATTCACGCGATGCCCGCCCACGGGTGCGAGCTGGGCACAGCCGAAGCGGCAGACACCTATGCCGCCGCGCTGCCGACTGAGCCATTTGACCTGGTCTTGCTTGGCGTGGGCCCCGATGGCCACGTGGCGTCTCTGTTCCCAGGTTTCGGGCAGCTGCACGAAACAGAGCGACGGGTGGTCGAGGTGTTCGACTCCCCCAAGCCGCCACCGGTCCGCATCACGATGACGTTCCAGGCGCTCAACAACGCCGACGCCGTGTGGTTCCTGGTGTCGGGCGCCGAAAAGGCTGAAGCCGTGGCACGCGCGCTCGGTGCGGGCGCCGTCGACGACACCCCTGCGATCGGGGCCAAAGGCACCACCGAGACGCTGTGGCTGCTCGACGACTCAGCAGCCTCGCTGCTGTGACCCCGCCCTCCGGAAGGGGTGACTTTTGGTCAACCCGCACGGGTGTGCGGTGCGTTAGGGTCAACGTCCAGCATTCGGGTTGACCGAACGTCACCGCCACGAGGCTTCGAGGCATCGCTGAGAGACCCGAAGAGCCGCTTCCATCGAAGACCGAAGGTCGGGGCAGGACCGTCGTAACCACCCTTGAGGAGCTGACGATAAACCGAGGACACCACTGTTTGAGGTGCCCGAAGTTTCTCCTTCGTCACCTGTACGTAGTTGATCCCGCGGTCACGGAATCCCGAGTATCGGTCGATGTCGGAATTCCACTGGCCTCGATCCAGGAGGTGCTGGCTGCCCTCGTACTCAACGACCAGGTTCCATCGAAGGTACCCAAGGTCCCCATACCCCCACACGTTGGGACCGTCTGCAAGCTCGGCGTTGGACCGTGGTTCCGGCAGCCCAGCGAAGACGAGGATCGCCCGCGTCTCAGACTCGGTCATCGATCGGGAGTCACCGTCGAGGTACCGAGTGATCCATCGCACCTCGTGTGCGCCTGGGCGCCAAGAGTCCCGCAACGCCAGCTCGCGCAGCTCAAGGACAGTCATGTGGCCATGCCTCAGAAGCCAGTCCCCGACTTTCACCGCATCGATGACTCGCGCGATCGATGCGTACGCGATGAAAGCCGCCGCAGGGCTAACCCCCACCTCGTCGCACGGTGGCATCACGACTGTGCGGTGGAGGAAAATGTCGTCGAGGTCGATGTGCAGGTCACCGACGACCACGAAATGGAAGGGCCGGACCGGCCGGAGATCGAGGCCGAGCTCGCGGATGCGCGTGATGCTGGTCGTCCTCGCGCGAGTCGGCATGGCCAGGCGGGCGGCGAGGGGCCAGTCGGAGTCGCTCATGACGTGGGAGCGATCAACCCATACCCGTGGATGCAACCGACGGAGCCGGCTTCCTTTGAACATCGCCTGTGTCAGCCCGCCTTTCAGCCCCTGCTCGCGGGTAAACGGTCCGTGACGGAGGAGGTCGGGTATCGGTTTGGGTGCGGCCATGCGTACAGCCCATCCGGCGGCGCACCCAGGTGCCGCGGCATCGATCGCACCTGTGGACGAGTCCCGAGCCCGAATCGACCTGTGCAACGCCGAAAGCGGGACGTTGACCGTAAGTCACCGCCGCCGGGATCAGAAGATGACTTCGCCGGTCTTGCGCTTGGTGCGCAGCGTCTCGATCGCCTCGGTCAGGATCTCGGCTGCCTCGGTCTCCGAACGGCGCTCCTTCACGTAGGCCAGATGCGTCTTGTAGGGCGCGATCTTGAGGGCCGACTGAAGGTTTTCGGAGTCGACACCGGCCGGCATCCCGCAACGCGGGCAGTCCCACGACTCCGGCGCCTCGGCCTCGACAGCGAACTGCAACACCGTCGTGTGCTGGTTCATGCAGAAGTACGTCACCGACTGACGCGGCGCTGCTTCACCGCGCTCGGCTTCTCCCATAGGTCCGGCGCCAATACGGCTACCCCGGATCGCACCTGCCGCCACTAGTTGCTCACCTTCAGGAGCAGACCGAGCGCAAAGATGCACACGACCCAGACGACAGCGATGCCGACCGTGATGCGGTCGAGGTTGCGCTCTGCGACGGACGAGCCGCCCAGCGAGCTGGACACGCCCCCGCCGAACATGTCGGAGAGGCCACCCCCACGACCCTTGTGCATGAGAACCAGCACGATCATCAGCAAGCTGCTGAGCGTGAGGATTATGGAGAACGTCAAAATCACGGCTGGACCTTCGTTGTCAGGCGCCGGAAAGATCCGGCATGTCGTAGAACCGTGCAATCCCGGCGAACTCCTCCGCTTGGAGGCTCGCACCGCCGACCAAGGCTCCGTCGACATCCGACTTCGCCATGATGGCGGCAATGTTCGCCGCTTTCACCGATCCGCCGTAAAGGATACGCAATGAGTCTGCTGCGTCGGCCGACCAGGTCTCGGCAACGCGCGCACGGATGGCCGCACACACCTCCTGCGCGTCCTCCGGTGTTGCCACCTCACCGGTGCCGATCGCCCATACGGGCTCGTACGCAACGACCAGCGACGCCACTTGTTCGGCGCTGAATCCGGAGAGCGAGCCGTCGATCTGGGCCAGCGTGCATGCGACGTGCTCACCGGACTGTCGCACCTCAAGCCCCTCGCCGACGCACACGATCGGCGTCATCCCGGCGCCGAGTGACTTGGCTGCCTTGATGTTGACCAGCGCATCCGACTCACCGTGATATTCACGGCGCTCTGAGTGTCCAACGACGACGTATGTGCAGCCGAGCTTGGCGAGCATCGAGGCAGCGATCTCGCCCGTGTAGGCGCCACCATCATGTTCAGAGACGTCTTGTGCGCCGTAACCGATCGCCAGATGGTCGCCGTCGACGAGCGTCTGCACGCTACGGATGTCGGTGAACGGTGGGATCACCACGACCTCGGACTTCTCGAAGTCGTGCTTCTTGTCCTGCAACGTCCAAGCGAGCTTCTGGACGAGAACCACCGCTTCCTGGTGGTTGAGGTTGGACTTCCAGTTGCCTGCCATGAGTGGCTTGCGTGCGGAGGCCATGTCAGTTCCCTTCAAGGATGTCGAGTCCGGGGAGCGTCTTGCCCTCAAGGTATTCGAGGCTTGCTCCTCCGCCGGTGGAGATGTGGCCGAAGTCAGAGTCTTCAAACCCGAGCTGGCGTACGGCGGCCGCTGAGTCACCACCCCCGACGACGGACAGGCCGTCAACGTGTGTCAATGCGGTGGCAACCGCAAGTGTTCCCAGCGAGAATGAGCTCATCTCGAACACGCCCATCGGGCCATTCCAGAAGACCGTCTTGGATGCCGCGATGATGTCTGAGAACGCAGCAGCACTGTCGGGTCCGATGTCGAGCCCGAGCTGATCGGCCGGGATCGCATCAGCAGCGACAATCGAAGCGTTGGCGTCGGCGAACTCTGGCGCCACGACGATGTCAGTCGGCAGAACGAGCTTGACTCCCTTGGTCTCAGCCTGGGCGATGTAGTCGAGTGCGACGTCGAGCTGGTCCTCCTCGAGGAGCGACTTGCCGACTTCGTGGCCCTGAGCCTTGAGGAACGTGAATACCATCCCGCCACCGATCAGAAGGTTGTCAGCCTTGTCCAGCAAGTTGTCGATCACGCCGAGCTTGTCGGAGACCTTGGAGCCGCCAAGGACCACCGTGAAGGGACGCTCGGGGTTTTCGGTCAGGCGCTTGAGCACCTTCACCTCGGCCTCCACGAGTCCCCCTACTGCGGAGGGAAGGCGCGTTGCCACGTCGTAGACGCTGGCCTGCTTGCGGTGCACGACGCCAAATCCGTCCGAGACGAACAGGTCAGCAAGGTCTGCGAGCTCGTCAGCAAACTCGCCACGCTCGTCGTCGTCCTTGCTGGTCTCGCCGGGATTGAACCGTACGTTCTCCAGCACGAGCACGTCGCCGTCGGCGAGACCTGCGATCTGCGTCTTGGCGTCATCGCCGACCGTGTCGTTGGCGAAGTAGACCTGTGGCTCGATCAGCTCGCCCAGACGGGTGGCGACCGGTCCGAGGGAGAATTTTCCGTCAAGCTTGCCCTCCGGGCGTCCGAGGTGAGCGACGACCAACACCTGAGCACCAGCGTCGGCGAGCTGCACGATCGTCGGGACGCTGGCACGTATGCGTCCGTCGTCAGTGATCGTCGAACCGTCGAGCGGCACGTTGAGGTCGCTGCGGACGAGCACACGCTTCCCGTGAAGGTCACCCAGATCGCTGATGGTTTTCACAGGTCAGAGCCCCCTGCTCGTCAAAGTGAGGTGCCGACGAGGAGCGTGAGGTCAACGAGACGGTTGGAGTAGCCCCACTCGTTGTCGTACCAGCCGACAACCTTGACCTGGTCGCCGAGAACCTTCGTGAGACCGGAGTCGAAAATGCACGACGCGGGATCGGTGACAATGTCGGTCGAGACGATCGGGTCCTCGGTGTAGGTGAGGTATCCCTTGAGAGGGCCGTCTGCGGCGGCCTTGATGATCGCGTTGACCTCTTCGACCGTCGTCTCACGAGAAGCGGTGAACGTCAGATCGGTAGCCGAACCTGTCGGCACCGGCACGCGGAAGGCGAATCCGTCCAGCTTGCCCTTGAGCTCCGGGAGCACGAGGCTGACGGCCTTGGCCGCGCCCGTCGACGTCGGGACGATGTTGACGGCCGCAGAGCGGGCACGACGTAGGTCCGAGTGAGGGGCGTCCAGAAGATTCTGGTCGCCGGTGTAGGCGTGGATCGTCGTCATCAGACCTCGCTCGATGCCGAGACCGTCATTGAGCGCCTTGGCCATCGGAGCGAGGCAGTTGGTCGTGCACGAAGCGCAGGAGATGATTGTGTGGGCCTTGGGATCGTACAACTCGTGGTTGACACCCATGACGATCGTGGCGTCTTCGTTCTTGGCCGGTGCGGAGATGATGACCTTCTTGGCGCCACCGTCGACATGGGCTTTGGCCTGGGTTGCGTCCGTGAAGAATCCGGTGGATTCGATCACGATGTCGGCGCCAACGGAGGCCCAGTCGAGCTTGGCCGGATCGCGCTCGGCAAAGGCAGCGATCTTCTGATCGCCCACGGTGATCGAGGAGTCGTCGTAGGAGACGTCGGCATCGAGGCGGCCGAGAGTTGAGTCGTACTTGAGCAGATGGGCGAGCGTCTTGTTGTCAGTCAGGTCGTTGACGGCGACGATCTCGATATCTGCCCCGGCGGCACGGGCCGCGCGAAAGAAGTTGCGGCCAATACGGCCAAATCCATTGATGCCTACGCGAACAGTCACGGGGACGGGTCTCCTGCGGGGTGGGTTGGGGTTGTGACCTCACCCTATCGAGTTGCCGGGGCTACCGGCGAGTCACCTACTCGGCGAGGGAGTCCTCGTTGAGACTCGACTCGGTGTCGGGTATGCCGAGCTCCTCGGCACGTTTGTCGGCCATGGCCAGAAGACGCCGTATGCGGCCGGCGATCGCGTCCTTCGTCAGTGCTGGCTCGTGCAGTTGCCCGAGCTCCTCGAGGCTGGCCTGACGGTGCTCCACGCGCAGGTTGCCGGCCATCTTGAGGTGGTCCGGGACATCGTCGCCGAGAATCTCAAGGGCTCGCTGTGCGCGGGCCCCGGCGGCCACAGCGGCACGGGCAGACCGACGAAGGTTGGCGTCGTCAAAGTTGGCCAGACGGTTGGCTGTGGCACGCACCTCGCGGCGCATGCGACGTTCTTCCCAGGCGAGCAACGACTCGTGTGCGCCGAGACGGGTCAGCAGTGCACCGATCGCCTCGCCATCGCGGATCACGACGCGGTCGACCCCGCGAACCTCACGCGCCTTGGCACTGATGCCCAGGCGGCGCGCGGCACCGACGAGAGCCAGAGCCGCTTCAGGGCCCGGGCAGCTGACCTCGAGGGCCGACGACCGACCTGGTTCGGTGAGCGATCCGTGCGCGAGGAATGCGCCGCGCCACGCAGCAACGGCATCGCATGATGATCCGGAGACGACCTGGGGTGGAAGACCTCGTATGGGGCGACCGCTCGCATCGATCAGCCCCGTCTGGCGGGCGAGCGCATCACCATCTTTGGCAACGCGCACGAGGTAGTGAGTGGCTTTGCGGATACCGGCGTTCTGCACCACGAGCATCTCGCTGTCGTGGCCGTAGACCTCGGCGATGTCCTTGCGGAGTCGTCGCGCTGCAGCCCCCGTGTCAAGCTCGGCCTCGATCACGATACGTCCGGCAACAATGTGCAGGCCGCCGGCGAAGCGCAGGATCGACGATACCTCTGCCTTGCGACAACACGACTTCGTGATCGTGGTGCTGGCAAGCTCCGCCTTTACTTGAGCAGTCATGGCCACTGGGCAGAACCCCCGTATATCGATATCCCCTGACGTCACTCTATGCCTGTTTCATCGTCTGGCTGAACGCGGCCGCGAGCCGGATCGGGTCATGTTGGTCGGATCCAGGCGTCACCGCGACGTCAGCAACAATGAGTTTGGCACCGAGTGAACGAGCTGCTGCCTCAAGGTTGCCACGCGAATCCACGAGCGACGCGTCGGCAATGACGTTGTCGAGACCCAGCTCAGGCGCGTGGGCCGCCAACACCTCGAGATGATCTGTTGGCGTGAGTCCTTCTGTCTCACCGGCCTGCTCCCCCAAGTTGAGGACAAGCACGCGATGCGCCGCGCAGCCGAACAGGGCGTCACGGAGCTCGGGAACCAGCAAGGTTGGCATGACGCTGGTGAACCACGAGCCGGGCCCGATGACAACCCAGTCGGCGTCCTTGACAGCCGCGACAGCCTCGGGGCACGCGGGAGGGTCTTGCGGATCGAGCTTGACGCTGACCACTTGCCCGTCGACGGAGGCGACCTGTGATTGCCCGCGGATGACCGTGAGGCGATCGGGCGCCGATCGGAGGTGCACCTCAGCCTCGATGTCGAGGGGAACGGCAGCCATCGGGAGGACTCTCCCCTGGGCGCCGAGCAGGTCAGCAACGAGGTCAAGGCCTGCGACGTGGTTGCCCAGCTGATCCCAGATCGCCGCGATCAGCAGGTTCCCGACGGCATGGTCCTTGAGCGGCCCATCGCCGGTGAAGCGGTGTTGCAGGATGCTCGCCCAAGTGCGACCCCATTCATCGTCGCGGCACAGTGCGGCAAGTGCCATGCGCAGGTCGCCGGGTGGGAGTACGCCGAGCTCCTCGCGGAGGCGTCCAGAGGAGCCGCCGTTGTCGGCCACCGTCACGACACCGGTGAGCTCCCTGGTCAAGTGACGCAGTGCCGAAAGACTGGCGGCGAGACCGTGCCCACCTCCCAGAGCGACAACCCTGGGTGAGTCGCTCACTCGCGCCCCAGATCTCGATGGACGACGAGCACACGTACGCCGCGGGACCGCAGGCGTTCGCCGAGCGCCTCGGCCATGGCCACACTGCGATGCCGACCTCCCGTGCAGCCCAGAGCGATCGTCAGGAAGCGCTGATCCTCGCGGAGGTAGCCATCGGTCAGGATCGTGATGAGCTCGTCGTACTTGTCCAGGAACTGCTCCGACAACGGCTGGCCGCGAACGTAGTCACGTACCGGCTGGTCGAGGCCGCTGAGCGGTCGCAGCTCGTCGACCCAGAACGGGTTGGGAAGGAATCGCAGATCAGCCACCATGTCGGCGTCGATCGGCAATCCGTACTTGAACCCGAATGACATCACCGAGGCGCGCAGACCACGGTCAGCCGAGTCCTCAAAGGCTGCTCGGATGCGTTGACCGAGCTGGTGGACGTTGAGGTTGGTCGTGTCGAGGACGAGGTCGGCTCGTCCCCGCACGACCCGAAGCAGTTCACGCTCTCTATCGAAACCATCCATGAGCCGGCCTTCCAAGCTCAACGGGTGGGGGCGGCGCGCTGCCTCCTGGCGGCGGACGAGCACGTCGTCGGACGCCTCGAGGTAGAGGATACGAGCGCTCACACCGCGGTCACGAAGAGCATCGAGCTCATCGACGAGACCCGCGAAGAAGATCCGCGAACGCGCATCGATGACAACCGCCAGTCGATCGATGCGCGGCGACAGCTCGATCGTGTCGATCACCGAGCCCAAGAGGTTGGGCGGAATGTTGTCGATCACGAAGTATCCGAGCTTCTCGAGGACCTTCGCTGCCGAGCCTCGCCCCGCTCCGGTCATGCCGGTGACGACGACGATCTGCGACAACTTGGTCAACGGTCCTCCAAGATCTCTCCGGTCGCAGTGTTCACGGCCGGCGCGGGCTCGCCGACTGCGAGCGCTTCCACGATGGATTGTGCCGTAGCGGGACCGATGCCGGGCACAGTTGCGATCTCTTCTGCGGATGCTTGGCGAAGCTTCTTGACTGAACCGAACGCCTTGAGAAGTGCCTTGCGCCTGGTGGGACCCAACCCGGCGACGGGATCCAGAACGCTGTCGATCATCGACTTGCTTCGACGACCACGGTGATGGGCGATCGCAAAGCGGTGTGCTTCATCCCGGATTCGTTGCAACAGATAGAGGCCTTCGCTGGTGCGGGGCATGATGACCGGATCGGGATCGTTCGGCAACCACACTTCCTCAAGCCGTTTGGCCAGGCCGCTGAGCGCAACGTCGCCGATGTGGAGGGCATCCATTGCAGCCTTGGCCGCAGCGACCTGTGGCGGACCGCCGTCGACGACGATCAATGCCGGTGCATACGCGAACCGCCGTGGCTTGCCGGTCTCCGGATCGATACCGGGCCCGTCGGCGTCATCGAACTCCTGGGCCTTGAGGAATCGCTCGAATCGCCGTGTGATGACCTCGTGCATCGCGGCGACGTCACTTTGTCCCTCGTGGCGGATCGTGAAGCGCCGGTATTCGGACTTGCGTGGGAGCCCGTCTTCGAATACGACCATCGACGCGACGATCTCGGTGCCCTGCAGGTTGGAGATGTCGTAGCACTCGATGCGCAACGGCGCGGTTGGCAGACCGAGGGCTTCCTGGATCTCCTCGAGCGCCAGACTGCGAGCTGTCAGATCGGATGAGCGCTTCATCTTGTGGCGCATCATCGACTGTTTGGCGTTCTGCTCGACCGTGGCCATCAGCGCGCGCTTGTCACCGCGGCGCGGCACCCTGATCGTGACCGGTCCTCCGCGTCGTTCGCTGAGCAGCTCGGTGACGATGTTGGCGTCCGACGGGAGCATCGGCACGAGCACATCTCTCGGGATCGCGGACGGGATCGCGTCTTCGTACAGCGTCATGAGCGCGTTCTGGACGAGGTCGCTGAATGGTGCTTCATCAGTCTTGTCGGCAACCCAGCCGCGCTGGCCCCGGATGCGCCCGCCCCTGACGGAGAAGATTTGTACGGCAACCTCGAGCGGATCATCTACAAAGCCCAGCACATCGGCATCCGTGCCGTCGCCGAGGACGACGGTCTGCTTCTCGAGAACACGCTGCATGGCGCCGAGGTCGTCGCGCAGCTTGGCGGCAAGTTCATACTCCTCGGCGTCTGATGCCTCGTGCATGCGCTTCTCGATGCGTTTGGTGAGGCCGGCCGTTTGACCGCCCATGAACGCGAGGAAGTCGTCCACGATCGCCCGGTGCTCCTCGGCCGTGACGCGGCCGACGCACGGTGCGGCGCACTTGCCGATGTCACCCAGCAAGCAGGGGCGGCCGATAGCTGCTGCGCGCCTGAACACGCCCTGCGAACAGGACCGCATCGGGAACACCCGCAGCAGTGTGTCGACGGTGTCACGAATGGCCCACGCATGACCGTACGGCCCGAAGTAGCGGACGCCCTTGCGCTGAGCGCCGCGCATGACGGTGACGCGCGGAAACTCCTCGCCGACCGTGACGGCCAGCCACGGGTAGGACTTGTCGTCGCGATACTTGACGTTGAAGCGCGGATCGAACTCCTTGATCCAGGAGTATTCAAGCGCAAGCGCCTCGACCTCGGTGTCGACGACCGTCCAGTCGACCGAGCTGGCGGTGAGCACCATCTGCTGGGTGCGTTGGTGCAGACCCGCGAGATCCAGAAAGTAGGAGCTCAGCCGCGGCCTGAGCGACTTGGCCTTGCCGACGTAGATCACTCGACCTGCGTCATCGCGGAAGCGGTAGACACCCGGGGCAACCGGGATCTCACCCTGCGCGGGCCGATAGCTTGCGGGGTCTGCCACGCCAGCCAGCCTACGAGGTGACGAGGAGCGGCTTGAGAACCAAGGGTTTGAGGAACGAGCCGGTGTGGCTCGCGGGGTTGGCCGCCACCTCCTCGGGGGTGCCTTCAGCGATGAGCAGTCCCCCACCGCTGCCGCCCTCGGGTCCCATGTCGATGACCCAGTCGGCCGTCTTGATGACATCGAGGTTGTGCTCGATGACGATGACGGAGTTGCCCGAGTCAACGATGCGACCGAGCACACCGAGCAGCTTGCGGATGTCTTCAAAGTGCAGGCCAGTGGTGGGCTCGTCCAGGACGTAGACCGTACGACCGGTCGACCGCTTCTGGAGCTCGGCCGACAGCTTGACGCGTTGCGCCTCGCCGCCTGAAAGGGTCGGCGCGGATTGGCCGAGTCGTACGTAGCCGAGCCCCACGTCGACGAGCGTCCGCAGGTGACGGGCGATCGCGGGGATCGCCTCGAAGAAGTCGACGGCCTCCTCGATCGGCATTTCGAGCACTTCGGCGATCGTCTTGCCCTTGTAGTGCACCTCGAGGGTCTCGCGGTTGTAGCGGGCTCCGTGACACACCTCGCACGCGACGTAGACGTCTGGAAGGAAGTTCATCTCGATCTTGATCGTGCCGTCGCCAGCGCACGCCTCGCAGCGGCCACCCTTGACGTTGAACGAGAAGCGGCCCTGCTGGTAGCCGCGCATCTTGGCCTCGGGGGTCTGCGCAAAGAGCTTGCGCACGTGGTCGAACACTCCGGTGTAGGTCGCCGGATTGGATCGCGGGGTGCGTCCGATCGGTGACTGGTCGACGTGAATGACTTTGTCGACCTCCTCGAGGCCGCTGATGGACCGATGGCGGCCGGGGATTGTGCGTGCGCCGTAGATTGTGCGGGCAAGCTGTGTGTAGAGGATGTCGTTGACCAGCGTCGACTTGCCCGAGCCGGAGACCCCCGTCACCGCAACGAGCATGCCGAGCGGGAACGTCACGTCGATGTCCTGGAGGTTGTGCTCCTTGGCACCGTGCACCGTGAGCTCGCGGCCCTTGGTCCTTGGTCTGCGGACCTCGGGCAGCGGGATCGACATCCGGCCGGACAGATATTTGCCCGTGACCGAGTCCTCACTGTCTAGCAGCTCCTTGACAGGTCCGGAAACTATGACCTGTCCCCCGTGCTCGCCAGCACCGGGTCCGATGTCGACGGCCCAGTCGGCGGCCCGGATGGTGTCTTCGTCGTGCTCGACGACGATCAGGGTGTTGCCGAGGTCGCGCAGTCGTATGAGCGTTTCGATGAGTCGATGGTTGTCGCGTTGGTGCAAACCGATCGACGGCTCGTCGAGGACGTAGAGGACGCCGACGAGGCCGGCACCGATCTGAGTCGCGAGACGGATGCGTTGGGCTTCGCCGCCTGACAATGATCCGGCAGCGCGGTCTAGAGCGAGATAGTCGAGCCCGACGTCAAGCAGGAACCGGAGGCGCTCGTTGATCTCCTTGAGCACACGCTCGCCGATCTGACGTTCGCGGTCGGTCATCTCGAGTGTCGCGAGGTAGGTCGCGGCGTCGGCGATCGACATTGCGCACACTTCTGCGATGTTCTTGGGCCCATACTCCTCGGAGTTGAGCTGGACCGCGAGGATCACCGGTTTGAGGCGGGTGCCACCGCAGATCGGGCACGGCACCTCACGCATGAAACCTTCGAGCCGTTCGCGGTTGGTCTCAGAATCCGTCTCATCGTGCCGGCGCTCAAGGTAGGTGATGACGCCTTCGAACTCGGTGTAGTAGGAGCGCTCGCGACCGTAGCGGTTCTTGTACTTCACGTGCACCTTGGTCGGATGGCCGTGCAGGATGGCGTCCCGAACTTCCTCGGGCAGGTCGCCCCATGGCGCATCGGCGCTGAACCTGAGCTCTTGGGCCAGCGCTGCGATGAGCCGTGAGTAGTAGTCGGACACGTGCGCCGACGACCACGGCGACACAGCTCCCTCATTGAGCGACTTGCCCTCGTCGGGAACCACCAGGTCCGGGTCGACCTCCATGCGAGTGCCGAGCCCGTGGCACTCAGGACACGCACCGAAAGGCGCGTTGAAGGAGAACGAGCGTGGTTCGAGCTCATCAACGGCCAATGGGTGGTCGTTGGGGCAGGCCAGCTTCTCGGAGAACCGCCGCGTGCGGTTGGCGTCATCCTCGGGAAGATCGACGTAGTCGACGATCACCAGGCCGTCAGCGAGGTTGAGTGCAGTCTCGACTGACTCAGTGAGCCGCTGCTGCATGGTGTCCTTGACCTGCAATCGGTCGACGACGACATCGATGGTGTGCTTCTTCTGCTTCTCGAGCTTGGGCGGCTCGTCGGCCAGCATGTGCAGCTCTCCGTCGACGATGGTGCGGCTGAATCCCTGCGACTGCAGCTGTCGGAACAGTTCGCCGTACTCTCCCTTGCGACCACGGATAATCGGTGCGAGCACCTGGAACCTGCTGCCCTCACCCCCTGCCATGATTCGGTCGACGATCTGCTGCGGGGTTTGCCTTGCGATCGGTTCACCACACTCCGGGCAGTGCGGGCGTCCTGCACGGGCATAGAGCAGGCGGAGGTAGTCATATACCTCGGTGATCGTCCCTACTGTCGAGCGCGGGTTGCGGCTCGTTGACTTCTGGTCGATCGAGACAGCCGGAGACAGACCCTCAATGAAGTCGACGTCAGGCTTGTCCATCTGGCCCAGGAACTGGCGTGCGTATGCCGACAGCGACTCGACATAGCGGCGCTGGCCCTCAGCGAAGATCGTGTCGAACGCCAGTGACGACTTGCCCGAACCGGACAGTCCCGTGAACACGATGAGCGAGTCCCGCGGGAGGTCGAGGGAGACGTCCTTGAGATTGTGCTCTCGTGCGCCGCGGATGACGAGGCGGTCGGTCACTGGCTCCCCTGGGCGGATCGATGTGTGGGCGGTCTGCTGACGCGTCCCATCGTAACGACGAGCCCTGACAGAAACATTCCGTACTGGGCCCCTGAGCGGTGGATCCTCAACCTAAACGGTCTGTCCCGGCACCAGCGGTTGGTATTCACCCCAAACCGGTCGGAGAGGGTGCAGGATCCACCGCCCGCCGCAGGGGGCTCGTATGCTCGCATGCATGTCTTACACAGGTGCAGTTGAGGTCGGCGGTCCAGCAGATGTCCAGGATGCAGGTGATCTGCAGATCACCAAGGTTGCGGTGGGTGGCATGACCAACAACGCGTACCTGCTGAAATGCACTCTCACGGGCGAGCAGGTGCTCATCGACGCCGCAAACGACGCCGACACGCTGCTGGCCCTCATCGGCGAGGGGGGCCTCGCAAGAGTCATCACGACACACCAGCACGGTGACCATTGGCAGGCGCTGCCAGAGGTGGTCGACGCGACCGGTGCCGAAACGGTCGCCGGCGAGGACGACGCCGACGCATTGCCCGTCGAGGTTGACGTACGAGTACAGACCGGCGCGCGCGTACGGGTCGGCTCCTGCGAGCTTGAGGTCATCGGCCTCGTCGGTCACACGCCCGGATCAATCGCCCTTGCGTACGACGACCCCGACGGCATCGTGCACCTGTTCACCGGCGACTCGTTGTTCCCGGGCGGAGTTGGCAACACATTCGGCGATGCAGACGCCTTCGTGAGCCT
>CAZWZC010000023.1:0-31449 GCA_964638755.1 uncultured Aeromicrobium sp.
AGAACGGCAGCGCGATGATGTACACCTCAGGGTGACCGAAGAACCAGAACAGGTGTTGCCACAGGATTGGACCACCGTTGGCAGCATCGAAGACGTGGGCACCGAGGCGGCGATCGGCCTCGAGCGTCAGCAGGGCGGCAGCAAAGATCGGGAACGCGATCAGGACGAGCATGCTGGTGATCAGCGTGTTCCACACGAAGATCGGCATCCGGAACATCGTCATCCCGGGCGCTCGCATGGTGAAGATCGTGGTCACGAAGTTGACGGCACCGAGAATGGTTCCGAGGCCAGCCATCCACAGACCCATGATCCACAGGTCGCCCCCGACGCCCGGAGAGTTCACGGCATCAGACAGTGGTGCATATGCGAACCAGCCGAAGCTTGCCGCGCCTCCCGGTACGACGAAGCCCGAGACCGTGATCAGACCACCGAACAGGTAGAGCCAGTAGCTGAACATGTTGAGCCGCGGGAAGGCGACATCGGGCGCGCCGATCTGCAGCGGCATGATCGCGTTGCCGAAGCCGAAGAACAGCGGCGTGGCAAAGAGCAGCAGCATGATCGTGCCATGCATTGTGAAGAGCTGGTTGTAGACCTCGTCATCGATGAACTGGGTGCCGGGCTGGGCAAGCTCTGCACGGATCATCAGCGCAAGGATGCCGCCGAAGATGAAGAAAACGAACGAGGTGACGAGATACATGTTGCCGATCACCTTGTGATCGGTGGTCGTCAGCACCATGACGACCTTCTGACCCAGGGTGCGCTCCCGCGCGACTGAGCGATCGGACGCGTCATCGAATGCTGCGGTTGCCGTTGCGTCAGTCATCAGCCCTCAGCTCCGTTCTCGTCCAAACCAGCGATTGTGTCAGCTTCCTTGGCGCCTGCTGGGCGACCGATTTCGCCGGCGTCCTTGAGATCGCTCAGGTGCGCGTCGTACTCAGACCGCGAGACCACGTGGACCTTGAAGATCATGCGCGAGTGGTAAAGACCGCACAACTCGGCACAGCGACCAGTGAACACGCCCTCGCGTGTCGGTGTCATGTCGAATGAGTTGACGCGCCCCGGCACGACGTCAAGTTTGAAGTAGAACTCCGGCACCCAGAACGAGTGGATCACATCGGGTGACTTGAGGTTGAAACGTACCGACTCGTCGACCGGAAGCCAGAGCTCGGTGGGATCGGCGGGTGTTCCGACATCGAAGACGTCGTCCCCGGCGGTTGCCGACTCGTCGAGGTAGTTGAAAGCCCACTGCCACTTGCTGCCGACGACTTCAATCGTGTGGTCGGGGTTCTTGACCTTCTCTAGCATCTCGTTCTGCGAGGTGACGGTGTGGAAGAAGAACACCGCGACAATGATCACCGGCGCGAACGTGTAGAGCGCCTCGATCGGCAGGTTGTAACGGATCTGAACGGGAACCTCGTCATCGCTGCGACGGCGGTAGCGCACCATGGCGTAGACGATCAGTCCAAAGACCAGCAGGAATACTGCGAGAACAGCGATCCAACCGCCGAGCCAGAGGTTCCACATCGTCTGCGAACGGTCACTGCCGGCAACCGGAAGACCGAGTCGCGTGACGTCAGTCTTGTCGACGGGTGAGCAACCACTCAACGCCGCGACCGCCAAGGCGAGAACCGCCAGTTTCATCCGACCCACGAGGCGCCTTTCTGAACCATGACCATCTCCGACATCAAGAACCTTAGCCCAGCGTGAGGGTGTCTCGACGGTGAGGTCGACCTCACCCACGAGGGCGTGTCGGGCGCGAGTGTCACGCGAGTGTGAGGGCCGCGCCGACCTCAGCTTGCGCCTGCTCGCCGTAGGCGGAACCGAGCCGCTTGAGGAAGGACTCCCGATCGAGGTCATACTCCTGCGTGCCCTTGGTTTCGACGACACTGGCGGCCACGGTGCAACCGATCTGCGCGGAGCGTTCGAAGTTGAGTCCAGCAGCAACTCCCGCCAGGAATCCGGCACGGAAGCTGTCACCGACACCGGTCGGGTCGACCGCGACCACGCCGTCGATCGCACACACCTCGATCGGCTCACCGTCGGCCGGGAACACAGTGACGCCATCCTTGCCGCGGGTCACGATGCGCGTGCCGACGTGAGCCTGGACATCAGCCGCTGACCAGCCGGTCTTTTGTTCAATGAGTGCCGCTTCGTAGTTGTTGCTGAAGAGGTATGTTGCCCCATCGATGAGCTTGCGGATGACGTCGCCATCTGCCCAGGCCAACTGCTGGGAAGGATCGGCCGCGAACGGGATGCCGTTGTCACGGCACGCACTGGTGTGTCGGACCATGCCCTCGGGATCGTCAGGTCCGATCAGGACCAGGTCGAACTCCGTCTCGCTGAGCGCGGCGATGTCGATGTCGCGCGACTCGGCCATGGCGCCCGAGTAGAAGGTCGCAATCTGGGCAAGCGTCGAGTCGGTGGTGCACACAAAGCGCGCGGTGTGGCGCGTCTCGGACACGAGCACGCCAGACGTGTCGACACCGGCGTCCTCAAGCCAGCCGCGGTACTCGACGTCGAAGTCCTTGCCGACGGCGCCGATCAGCAGCGAACGGTGACCGAGCTTGGCGAGGGCGAAGGTGATGTTGGCAGCGCAACCACCTCGACGTACGTCAAGATCCTCCACGAGGAACGACAACGAGATCTTGTCGAGCTCCTCCGGCACGAGTGAGTCGGCGAACTTGCCCGGGAAGGTCATGAGGTGATCTGTGGCGATCGATCCAGTGATGGCGAGGTGCACCCGTAAAGAGTAGACAACGGTATCCCGCTTCGGCATCGCGGAGGGGTGGCTGTCAAAGCGCTGAGCGGGTTTCGATACGGTCGCTCGTTCCTCACGACCTACTCAACCTCGAGTGAAGCGCTGCGCGCGAGCGTGATCTAGTGGAACGAGTCTCCGCAGGCGCATGAACCGGTGGCCATCGGGTTGTCGATCGTGAACCCCTGCTTCTCGATGGTGTCGACGAAGTCGATCGTCGCGCCGCCGAGGTAGGGAAGGCTCATGCGGTCGACGACCACTTTGACACCGTCGAAGTCGAAGATCTGGTCACCGTCGAGCGAACGCTCGTCAAAGAAGAGCTGGTAGCGCAGACCAGAGCAACCGCCGGGCTGAACCGCGATGCGAAGGGCGAGGTCGTCGCGACCTTCTTGCGCCAGCAGGCTGCCGACCTTCTCGGCTGCGCCTGCACTGAGGGTGACCCCGGCGTCCGGCGTGGCCTCGACGGTGGACTGGTCAGTCTCGATCGTCATGCGTACTCCCAAAAGTTATTGGTCTGGACTCCTCACGGAGGCCGCTCGTCACATTCAACAACGACTGCCGTGTCGATTACATTCCATCGTACGCCGTCATGTCACACGACGCGGAGACCACGTGCGGGCGACACGCTCAGCCAGCGCAACGAGTGAGGTGTGCGGGTCGCTCATCGCCCTGTCAATTCCCACGAGGTCGGCGACGGCGTACGCACTCTCGACGCCCATGGCACGCATCTCGCGAGAGGCGACGCTGACCTGCCCGGCCAACACGATGCACGGGCGCGCGGCGGCCGCCGCGACCGTGGCGACACCGTATACGGCCTTGCCGGAGCGCGAGGAGAAGTCATACGTACCCTCGCCAGTGACCACAAGGTCGTGCGTCATGGCGAGCTCGGTGAGCCCGACCGCGTCGGTGACCAGATCGATGCCGGACACGACGATTCCGCCGAGCAGCATCAGAGCAAATCCAAGACCCCCTGCTGCGCCAGCACCCTTGGCATCGGCGAGGCGGCGCTCGGCCGGTGTCGAGCCACAGATCGCGACGACCCACTGGTTGAGAATCCCGTCGACACGGATGATGTCAGGATCCGTCAGGCCCTTTTGCGGACCGAACGTCTTCGTCGCACCGAACATGCCGAGCAGGGTCACGTCGACGTCCGCAGCGATCACCATCTCAACTCCGTCCAACCGGGCACTGGCGGGCGCGAGGTCCGCAGTGGTGATGCCGTCGATCTCCTCGGGTCCGCCGTCGAGCAGACGATCGGCAGTGGCACCGAGCGCGCCGAGCATGCCCGCTCCCCCGTCGTTGGTGGCGCTGCCTCCGAGTCCCACAACAATCTTGCGTGCATCCCGGTCGAGAGCAGCCAGGATCGCCTGACCGACTCCATAGGACGATGAGGTCAAGGGCGAGGGCGGAATGGCGAGATGCAGGCCGCACGCCTGAGCACTCTCGATGTAGGCAGTTTCGTCGGCGAGCAGGATCGTCATCTCGACGTCATCGCCGAGCGGACCACGCACCGAGATCGTCACGAGCTCACCACCGAGCGCGGTGTGCAGCACATCGACAAATCCCGGACCGCCGTCGGCCATTGGACACGTTGTGAGAACGTCGTCGTTGGCATGACGCCGCCACCCTTCGGCGACCGCGCGTGCCGCCTCAGGCGCCGAGAGAGTGCCCGCGAACGCGTCAGGAGCAATCAAGACGCGCATGGACCGCCGTTCAACTCGCCAAAGCCTGCTCGGCGGCAGCGACCAGCACGCAGGTCGCCAGACCGTCGATGGCCACCTCCAGCTCGGCGAGGGCGGGGAACGTCGGCGCGATCCGGATGTTGCGGTCTCGCGGATCCTTGCCGTACGGGAAGGCAGCACCGGCCGGCGTCATCGCGATACCTGCCTCGCCCGCGAGCTTCACAACCCGCGAGGCAAGCCCGTCGACCGTGTCGAGGCTGACGAAGTAGCCACCCTTGGGCTCGGTCCAGGTCGCCACCTCGAGCCCGCCGAGACGTGACCTGAGAATCTCTCCCACCATCGAGAACTTCGGCGCCAGGATCATCCGGTGCCGGTCCATCAACGCATGCACACCATCTACATCCTTGAGGAAGCGCAGGTGGCGCAACTGGTTGATCTTGTCCGGTCCTATGGTCCGCTTGGCCAGGTGCTTCAGATACCACGCGATGTTGGCTTCCGAGCCGCCCATGAACGGGACGCCGGAACCGGCGAATGTGATCTTGGAGGTGGAGGCATAGATCATCGGCCGGTTGGGGTGGCCCGATGCGTAGCACATTCCTAGGATGTCGGCCGTCTTGGTGTGCTGATCGGTGAGGTGGTGCACCGCATATGCGTTGTCCCACATGATGCGAAAGTCAGGTGCCGCGGTTTCCATCGCGGCAAGTTCGGCTGCAATCGCTTCGCTGACCACGGAGCCGCTTGGGTTCCCGTACGTCGGGACGAGCCACATGCCCTTGACCGCAGGATCGGCGACGAGCCCGCGCACTGCCGCCATGTCGGGACCGTCGTCGTTGAGTTCGACTGGGATCATCTCGATCCCGTACTCCTGGCAGATCGAGAAGTGACGGTCGTAGCCGGGCACCGGGCAGATGAACTTGATGGCCCCTTCTTGGCACCATGGCTTCAGCGAGTCAACCGTGCCGTGCAGGAGCGCGAAGACGAGCGTGTCATGCATCAGCGCAAGGCTGGCGTTGTCGCCGGCGATCATCTGGTCGACCGGGACCTGCATGATCTCGCCGAAGATCTCTCGCAGACCGGCGAGGCCCGTGAGTCCGCCGTAGTTGCGGGTATCGGTGCCGGACGCGTCCGTGTAGTCGTCGCCGGGAAGTGACAACAGCCCATTGGAGAGGTCGAGCTGCGCAGACGAGGGCTTCCCGCGCGTCAGATCGAGCTTGAGGTGGGCTTGCTGGAGCTCGACATATTTGGCCGATTGCTCCACGAGGAGCTGCTGGACCTGGCCGCGGGAAAGGGTCGGAAACGTCACGGGCTCAACCTATCGCGGGAGCGGCCACATCAAAGCCCGGGAGCGCCCCAGATGGCGAGCCAGCGAGACAGGTCGGGCTCGACGGTGACATCGCTCGCCACGAGTCCGCGGACCTGCAGCTCGAGCGGGTTGTCGCGGCGCTCGTCGGTGAGTGGCGCGAACGGGTAGAACGTCCCACGCTTGTAGAGGTAGACAAGCGCCATGGGCCGACTGGGAGAAGCTTCCGCGGCGGGCGTTGTGAAGATGACCGTCGAGCACAGCAGCGCCGAGCCAAATCCGGCATCAGCGAGTGACGCGTTGATGCCGTGGAGATCGGTGACCAGCCCTGACACGTCTGCGTCTGTCCGGGTGACTGTCAGCCAGCGAAATCCGAACTGATCTGTCGTGCCCTCGATCGTTGGGCCACCGCCAGTGGCGATGAGCTGCTTGATCTGCGTCTCTGTGTCATTGAAAGCGCCGCCTTCAGCTGGCCGATAGCAGACACCGCCGACGCCGGTCGCCGCGAAGCCCTCGACGCTGAGCGAGAGTGCCGCCTGGGGTACAGCGAAAAGCGCACCGAGGTCGGCCTCAGGCGGTTTGGTGCGCCCGAGGATCGAGTCGAGGAATCCCATCAGCCCTTCTCGGACAGCTCGGCGCCAATCTTGGCGAGGTTGTCGAGACGCTGCTGCAACGGTGGGTGCGTCGACATGAGTGCGCCGACCGACTCTCTATTGATCGCCGGCGCGAAGAAGAACGCGCTGATCGCCGATCCTTCCCGCAGGTCCTTGTTGGGTATGCGTGCCATCTCTCCGGAGATCTTGACCAGTGCAGACGACAGTGTCGACGGACGTCCCGTGAGGTAGGCGCCGCTGCGGTCAGCGCTGAGCTCGCGGTAGCGCGACAGCGCCCGAGTCAGCAGGAAGCTGACGAAATAGACGACCAGGCTAACCGCGAGCACCGCGAGGAACGGGATCCCCCCGCCATTGTTGTTGCGACCCCGCCCACCGCCGAAGTACATGCCCCATCGGGTGATGAAGCCAGCGAGCAGGCCAAGCGAGGACGCGACCGTCATGACCGAGACGTCGCGATTGGCGATGTGCGCGAGCTCGTGCGCCAGCACACCTTCGAGCTCGTCGGCATCGAGGCGTTGCATGATGCCTGTCGTCACGCATACCGCGGAGTGCTTGGGCGTACGTCCGGCCGCGAAAGCATTCGGCATGTCTGTGACGGAGATGGCGACCTTGGGCTTGGGCATGTCCGCGAGCGAGCACAGCCGATCGATCATGGCGTGCAGCTCGGGAGCCTGCTCGGGAGCCACGACCTTGGCGCCCATCGACTTCAAGGCAAGCGTGTCGGAGAAGAACCACTGACCCCACGCCATCCCGAGCGTGATGATCAGGCCGAGTGCGAAGCCGGTCTGGGTGATGAGGAGCGCGCCGAAGGCCACGTAGAGCGCGCCGAGACCCAGTCCGACACCACCCATGCGAAGGGTCAGGCCTTTGTCAGTTCGAAAACGGGTCCGTGCCATGAGGGCTACTTCGTCCCGGCGTCGTTGCCGTCGGTCAACGCATCCATCTGACGGCTGACTTCTGGGCTGTCGAGCGCCGCATCGAAGCGTCGTGAGGCGGCATCTCCATGGCTCTCACCTGGCTTGGTGATCAAACCCTCGCGCACGAGCTCATCTACAGCGTCAGCCGCGGCCTCGAGCTCACGGGTCCGCCGCTCCGCAGCCTCCATGGCTTGGCCGACATCGCCAGCAGCCGAGGTGATGCCCCTGCTCGCGTCGTTCATCCCTGCCTGCGCGCTGGCGGCGGTGTGGCGAGCGGCGAGGGTGTCCTTGCGGGCGCGGAAGTCCTCGACGTCCTGCTCCATCTTCGTCGCAGAGTCGTGGAGCTTGTCCTCCTCAGTCTTGAGATCGGCATGCCGCTCTGAGAGTTCGTTGGCGGCCTTCTCCAAGGAGACCTTTCGAGCGAGGATTGTCCGAGCCTCGTCGTCGTTGCCCTGCCCGACAGCTTGGCGCGCCTGGTCATCGAGCTGGGACATCTGCTGGTTGAGTGCCGCGAGCTGCAGCTCCACCCGTTTGCGACTGGTGGCAACGTCGGCAACGGAGCGGCGCACCTGCTGCAACAGCGTCGCCTGGGTGCGATATGTCTCGTCCAGCTTCTCCTTGAGCGCGCCGATGTCATCGCCCCTGAAACGCCACGCCCGAAACATCCTGGCCAACCGCGAACCGATGCTCATGCTCGCAACTCTACGGGGTAGCGTGTCGCGGGTGGTAGACGAGACAGACGGTCGCAAGGGTCGCGCAACGCCGAGCCGCAAAGAGGCCGAAGCAGCCCGCAAGGCCCGCCTAAAAACGCCAGTCTCGCGCAAGGACCAGGCCAAGCGGGCGCGTGAGTCCCGCGACGCCATGCGGAGCAAGCAACGCGAGGCGATCAAGACCGGCGACGACCGCTACCTCCCGGCACGCGAGCAGGGCCCCGTACGGCACTTTGCCCGCGATTTCGTCGATCGTCGGCGCAACATCGCGGAATACCTCATCCCCTTCCTTTTCGTGATCCTGCTGTTCCTCTTCGTGGCTGGCGTCTCGGGACACCCTGAATGGTCGGCGTATGCAACGGCGTTCATCTATCCGCTGATCATCATCGGCGTCGTGGTCGACGAATTCATCCTCGTGCGCTCGCTGAAGCGTGAGCTCAAGGCGAGGTTCAAGCCCGAAGAGACCACAGGTACGACGTTCTATGCGATCTTGCGCAGCTCACAGTTGCGCCGCATGCGGATTCCAAAACCTCAGCTCAAACACGGTGACTCGGTCAAGGACCGGTACTGACGAACGCTGGGTGCGCTTTGCGCGCGGACACCAAAGCTCAGGAGTCGGCGTGGAGGGACATCGGTCCGTAGATCTCGTCTTCGCGGTCGAACAGGCGGACTTGATCGATTCCATCGGAAACCAGGTCACCGAAAGCTTCGCCGATCCACGACTCGGCATCTCCGCGGCTCTCGAACTCGCCTGACCGCCGGACGACGTCGCCGGCAGCGGTTTCCAACGTCCACGTCCAGCTCATGCTCAGTTCTCCTTGGTTGACGGTTCCACAAATGGTGGCTTGGTCACCGTAAACAGTTCGGACCGGCCTCGCACGTCAATCTCGACAGTTTCTCCATCTTCGACCGATCGCTCCAACAGGGCGAGACCAATGCCCTGACGCAGGGTCGGCGAGAACGTCCCAGAAGTGACCTCTCCGAGACCTTCGCCTTCATCGTCCTTGACTGTCATCCCCGGTCGGGGGATGCCTCGACCCTGCGCAAGCAGTCCGCGCAGCGTGCGCACGGTCTTCTCGTCACGCTGGCGCTGCAACGCGTCTTTGCCCCAGAACTCAGGCTTCTTCCAGCCGACGGCCCATCCGGCACGAGCCATCACCGGGCTGATCTCAGCAGACAACTCGTGTCCGTGCAATGGATAGCCCATCTCCGTGCGGAGTGTGTCCCTCGCGCCGAGTCCGCAGGCACGGATGCCGTATGCCTCCCCCGCCGCGATGACCGCGTCCCACACGGCGACCGCATCACCGGCTGGCACGACGAGCTCATACCCTCGCTCACCGGTGTAACCCGTACGACAGACCGTGATGTCCTTGCCGGCGACCTTGGCGTCCGCGAACGACATGTACTCGTGGTCGACCGGGAGATCGAGCGACTGCAGCACCTCGTCGCTCAGCGGTCCTTGGATCGCGAGGATCGCGTAGTCGCGGTGCAGGTCGGTGATTTCGATACCGTCAGGTGCCTCGGCCTGAAGCCTGGCGACCACCGCCGCAGTGTTGGCCGCATTGGGAATGAGGAAAACCTCGAACTCGCTGCGAAGATAGGCGATCAGGTCATCTACCGTGCCGCCATCGTCGTCGCAGCACAACGTGTACTGGGCCTTGCCCGGCACGATCCGCTCGAGGTCGTTGGTGAAGCACTGGTTGACGAACCCGGCGGCTCCGGAGCCGCGTACGAGCGCCTTGCCGAGATGACTGACGTCAAACAGGCCGACGGCTTCACGTACGGCCTTGTGCTCCGCGAGCACACCGCCGCCGGCGTACTCCAGCGGCATGTCCCACCCCCCGAACTCCGCGAGCTTGGCGCCGAGGGCGATGTGACGATCGTGCAAGGGCGAGTGCAACAGATCCATGCCGCAAACCTAGACGAGCCGTAGATACAGTGACGACATGCCTACCGTCAGCCTCAGCACAGCCAAGCCGACCACCGCACGCGCCGATGCCTTGATTCTTGGGATCCGCGGTGACGAGGATCGTGAGGAGTTTGCTTCAGCGCTCGACGTTCTCGGATTCACAGGTGAGAAGGACCAAGTGGTGGCGTTCCCGTCGAGCGGCGCAGCGAAGGCTGGCCTGATCGTCGCCGTCGCGCTGCCGGACAAGCCAGATGCCGAGGATCTACGCCGCGCCGCAGCTCGCGGAGTGCGTGCTGCCAAGTCAGCCACCAGCATCGCCGTGGCGCTCCAACCTGCCAGCGTTGACGAGGTCGAGGCGATCGCCGAAGGCATCGAGCTCGGCGCGTACACCTTCGACACCTACAAGTCCAAGAAGAAGGGTAAGTCGGTAAAGAAGCCCCAACGCAAACTCGCCACAGCCGTGATCCTCAGCGCCTTCGCCCGTCAGACCACGGCAACCAAGGCCATCGAGCGGGCCGCCACAGTCAGCGCCGCCGTGAACATCGCGCGCGACTGGGTGAACACGCCTCCCGGCGACCTACGCCCGGGGGCATTCGCCGACCTGATCACCACCCATGCAGGCACCGACGTCAAGGTTGCGATCTGGGACGAGAAGCGGCTCGCCAAGGAGCGCTGTGGCGGCATCCTCGGCGTCGGCCAGGGTTCGGAGAGCCCGCCCCGCCTGGTCACGCTCACATACGCGCCGACCAACGCAGTCGCACATCTCGCGCTGGTCGGGAAGGGCATCACCTTCGACTCGGGGGGACTTTCCATCAAGTCCGGAACCGGGATGGCGACCATGAAACTAGACATGGCCGGAGCGGCGGCAGTCGTTGCAGCCACGGTCGCGATTGCCAAGCTCGGGTTGCCCATCAAGGTCACGACGTACGCGTGCCTCGCCGAAAACATGCCAAGTGGGTCGGCAACCCGTCCGGGCGATGTGCTGACGATGCGCAACGGCAGCACTGTCGAGGTGCTCAACACAGACGCCGAGGGACGTCTCGTCCTTGGTGACGGGTTGGCACTCGCAGCCGAGGGCAAGCCGGATCACATCGTCGACGTCGCCACCCTGACCGGCGCCTGTGTCGTCGCACTCGGCGAGCGTACGAGTGGAGTGCTCGGCAACGACTACGACTTCGGCGAGCGGGTCATCGCGTCCGCCAAGGACGCTGGCGAGTCGATGTGGCCACTCCCCATCGCTGAGGAGATGAAGGCGCTCGTGACATCGTCCAAGATCGCCGATCTGCGCCAGCACAATCCCAAGCCGTACGGCGGCACGCTGTTCGCGGCGGCCTTCCTGCGCGAGTTCGTCGGCGACATTCCGTGGGCTCACCTCGACATTGCAGGGCCCTCGTTCAACGAAGGCTCACCGTTCGACTACACGCCTACGGGCGGCACCGGAACGGGCGTTCGTACGCTCGTCAAGCTCGCTCTGGAGATGTCCGGCAAGTAGACAACCAGCCCCGAGATTTGGATAGTCCTGCACCTCCGAAGAGCAATTCTTGGTGCAGGTTCATCCAAACCTCGGGGACTCTCAGTCGGGCAGACCCAACGCGCGGGCGGCGTCCTCGACCTTGTCCCACTTGATGCGGTCACCATCCAGGCGATCGGGGTGAGCTTGTTTGCGCGCTTTGCGATAGACCCGCATCAACTCGTCGAACGACGGATTGGTCTCAAGGGGGTCGACCCCGGCGATCGACTCGAGCGTCATGATCGCCGCGAGCTCCTTGGGGGTCTGCTTCGGCGGTTGCGGCTTTGCGGGTGTCGTGGGTCGCGGCGACGACGAGCCCTTCGCCTTGGCGAGGTCATACTCCCGCTTGCGCGAAGGGATGCCGACGAGGTTGGCGTCATAGACTGGTATCTGAAGTTTCTTGCGGGCAAACTCCGCCGCGTTCTGCGCCGAGCTGACGCGCCGACGCAGGGACTCCCCGTCGGCAGCAACGAGCAACAACGTCGTCTGGGTGACGGATGTCTTGGGCTCGATGTATCCCTCCACGCCCTTGCGGGACTCGGCGAACTCGCGGAGTGCATCAAGGTCAGCCTTGTTGGCGTTGCGATCTGAAACCACGGCGCCACCATCGGTCCTGGCCCTTCGCCCGCGGAAGATTCCCATGGCGCAATTGTGCCCGATGGGTCAGCACCGCGCGCTCCCCCCGGTGGCACAGTGCTCGGTACGAGTGACAAGATGATGATGAAAGAGATTTCCCTTGGGAGGACACCGTGGCGGACGGCGCCGGCAACAACTTCGACATCGTGATTCTCGGCGGCGGAAGTGGTGGCTATGCCTGCGCCCTGCGGGCTGTCCAGCTCGGCAAGTCAGTGGCCCTGATCGAAAAGGGCAAGCTCGGCGGAACGTGCCTGCACAACGGCTGCATACCGACCAAGGCCCTGCTTCATGCGGCAGAGGTGGCTGACGCTGCCCGTGAGAGCGAGAACTTCGGAGTCCAGGCAACGTTCGAGGGTATCGACATGCCCAAGGTCAACGCCTACAAGGACGGCGTGGTCGAGCGCCTCTACAAAGGCCTGCAGGGGCTGATCAAGTCCGGCGGCATCACCGTCGTCGAGGGCGAGGGCAAGCTCGTAGGCCCCAAGACCGTGGAGGTCGGCGGCCAGCAATACATCGGCACCAACCTCGTGCTGGCGACCGGTTCGTACGCGCGCTCGCTGCCGGGCCTTGAAATTGGCGGCCGCGTCATCACCTCCGACGAGGCACTCACGATGAGTGAGGTACCCGCGCAGGTCGTCATCATCGGCGGCAGTGTCATCGGCGTTGAGTTCGCGTCGGTGTGGAAGTCGTTCGGTGCTGACGTCACGATCATCGAAGCACTCCCCACCCTCATACCGCTTGAGGATCCTTCGCTGAGCAAACAGCTGGAGCGCGCGTTCCGCAAGCGCAAGATCAACTTCAAGACCGGCGTGAAGTTCAGCGGTGTCAAGCAGTCTGACGCGGGTGTCACCGTGTCGCTCGAGAGCGGCGACACGATCGAGACCGACCTCGTCCTCGTTGCCGTTGGTCGCGGGCCCAGCTCAGCCGGGCTCGGTTTCGAAGAGGCCGGCATCACGGTCGACCGCGGATGGGTGCCCACCAACGAACGCCTCGCCACCAATGTCGATGGCGTGTTCGCGGTCGGTGACCTTGTGCCCGGCCTCCAGCTCGCCCACCGCGGATTTGCCCACGGCATCTTCGTCGCAGAGGAGATAGCCGGTCTCAAACCTCAACCGGTCATCGACTCGGGCATCCCCCGCGTCACCTATTGCGAGCCCGAGATCGCCTCGGTCGGCCTGACCGAGCCTCAGGCCAAGGAGAAGTACGGAGACATCGAGATCCAGGAGTACAACCTCGGTGGCAACGGCAAGAGCCAGATCCTGATGACGGCTGGCTCAGTCAAGCTCGTACGCCAGAAGGACGGGCCCATCGTCGGCGTCCACATGATCGGCTCTCGCTTTGGCGAGCAGGCCGGCGAGGCATCGCTGATCGTCAACTGGGAGGCATACCCCGAAGACGTCGCCCAGTTCATCCACGCACACCCGACGCAGAACGAAGCACTCGGCGAGGCCGCACTCGCCTTGGCTGGCAAACCCCTACACTCACACGCCTGACCCGGAGAACCAGAGGACCCCATGGCTACGTCTGTCACCCTTCCCGCCCTTGGTGAAAGTGTCACCGAGGGAACAGTCACGCAGTGGTTGAAGCAGGTCGGCGACACTGTCGCCGTCGACGAGCCACTGCTCGAGATCTCAACTGACAAGGTCGACACTGAGATCCCATCGCCGGTGGCCGGTGTTCTGCTCGAGATCAAGGCCGTCGAAGACGAGACCGTCGAGGTCGGAGCCGTGCTCGCGATCATCGGCGAGGAGGGCGAGTCCGCCGGCGGAGACACCGCGCCTGCAGCAGCCGAGGAGGAAGCGCCCGCCGAGGAGGAAGCGCCCGCCGAGGAGGAAGCACCCGTCGAGGAGGAAGCACCCGTCGATGAGACGGCCGCCGCCGAAGGGGCCTCTACCGGGGCCGCATCCGAACCTGCTGAAGCTCCTCAAGCCGAAGTACCAACGCCCGCGGTCGAGCCTGAGCCGGCGGCGGTTGCCGAGGAGCGATCCGCAGCTCCCGCCGAAAGTGCCGAAGCACAGCAGGATGCTGCCGAGACCGCACCTGCACCGCAGGCCGAGACCGCACCCGCTGCGTCAGGTGGCGGCACTGCCGTGACCCTGCCTGCGCTAGGTGAAAGTGTCACCGAAGGCACCGTGACCCAGTGGCTCAAGCAGGTCGGTGACGACGTCGCCGTCGACGAACCTCTGCTGGAGATCTCCACCGACAAGGTCGACACCGAGATCCCCTCCCCTGTCGCCGGCAAGCTCCTCGAGATCAAGGTCGCCGAAGACGAGACCGTCGAGGTCGGAGCCGAGCTCGCGATCATTGGCTCAAGCGACTCGACCGCTTCTGCAGAGCAGGCTCCTGAGCCCGCTCCGGCTCCACCAGCCCAGGACCCGCAGCCTGCTGCCGATCCCGAGCCAGTGGAAGCACCGAACGCGCCCGCAGCACCTGAGCCAGAACAGACAGCTGAGGAGTCTCCAGAGTCCGAAGCCGCACCGGAGCCGGAGCCGGCGCCGGCGCCAACCCCCGAGCCCGCTCAGCCTGAGACCCAGGCGACACCGGAGCCCGAGGCTGCCGCTGCGCCCGCCGCCCCCGCTCCGGCTGCCTCGTCTGGTCAGACTGACTCATACGTCACACCGATCGTTCGCAAGCTTGCCAAGCAGCACGGTGTCGACCTGGCGGCGGTCACCGGCACCGGCGTCGGTGGACGCATCCGCAAGCAGGACGTCATCGATGCTGCGGCGGCCAAGCCAGCCGAGGGAGCGTCCGCCGACACCAGTTCAGCATCTCCTCCCGCCGCGCCGTCGCCGTTGCGCGGCAAGACCGAAAAGCTCACACGTCTGCGCAAGACCATCGCGACTCGCATGCTTGAGTCACTACAGACCTCCGCCCAGCTGACGACGGTGGTCGAGGTTGACGTCACCGAGATCGCGCGTCTGCGGGCCCGCTCCAAGAGCTCGTTCTTTGAGCGCGAGGGCGTCAAGCTGTCATTCCTTCCGTTCTTCGCGAAGGCCGCGATCGAGGCACTCAAGACGTTCCCGCAGGTCAATTCCTCGATCGACCTCGAGGCGGGCACGGTGACATACCCCGACGGTGAGCACCTTGGGATAGCGGTCGACACCGAGCGCGGCCTCCTGGTGCCGGTCATCAAGGATGCGGGAGATCTGTCGATCGCTGGCTTGGCCCGCAAGATCAGCGACGTCGCCGAACGTACGAGGACCAACAAGATCCTTCCGGACGAGTTGTCCGGCGGAACGTTCACGCTGACGAACACCGGCAGCCGTGGCGCACTGTTCGACACGCCGATCATCAATCAGCCGCAGGTCGCGATCCTCGGTACCGGCGCGGTCGTCAAGCGTCCTGTCGTCATCACCGATCCGCAGGTCGGCGAGAGCATAGCTGTTCGCCAGATGATGTTCCTTGCGCTGACGTACGACCACCGCATCGTCGATGGCGCTGACGCAGCACGCTTCCTCACCGCGATCAAGGACCGACTTGAGGGTGGCAACTTCGAAGCCGAGCTCGGGTCCTGATCCGATGCACATGGTCATCGGCGGCGCGTCGGGCCTGCTCGGTTCGGCACTGACTGAACACCTCCGTTCCAACGGGCACACCGTGACCCGTCTGGTGCGGTCAGGCGACGGTCCAGACGCGTCTCGCTGGGATCCGGCAGCTGGGATCATCGACCAGAACCTCATCGATGCGGCTGACGCAGTCGTCAACCTGTCAGGCGCCTCCATCTCAAGGTGGCCGCGCACGCGTGCTTACAGGCAGCAGCTTCTCGACTCACGCACCTCGCCGACCAGCACGATCGCGCAGGCAATCGCCAAGTCGCCGACTCCCCCGGTGATGCTGTCGGGCTCTGCAATGGGCTTCTACGGCAATGATCGCGGCGACGAGGTGCTCACTGAAACAAGCGGCGCAGGCTCCGGCTTCCTGTCGGAGGTCGTGCAGGCGTGGGAAGCCGCTGCGCATCCCGCGACTGAGGTCACCCGGGTCGTATTCCTGCGTACGACGCTCGTCCTCGACAAGAGTGGTGGCCTGCTCAAGCTGATGCTTGTTCCGTTCAAGCTCGGCGGTGGCGCCAAGCTGGGCGCTGGCAACCAGTACATGCCCTTCATCTCGCTCAAGGACTGGGTGCGCGCCGTGCAGTTCCTCATGGAGTCGCCCTCTGCGAAGGGGCCGTTCAACCTCACGATTCCGGCGACCCAGACGAATGCGGAGTTCACCGATGCTCTCGGAGATGCACTCCATCGCCCGACGTTCCTGGCGGCACCCTCCTTCGCGCTCAAGGCCGCACTGGGCACGGGCATAGCCGAAGACCTGCTCGGCTCACTGCGGGTGTCTCCGGCGGCGCTGACGACCGCAGGGTTTGAGTTCGAGCACCCCGACCTCACGTCGACGCTCGAAGCCGCTCTGTGACGGCACCGTCCACAAGACGGTTCACGGTCTCCTCGTCCTCAGTTGGTTGATGCGCCAGCCTTCGGTGGTGCGAACGAGGGTCACGACTCGTTTTGTCGGCAGATCACGCGGAAGAGCGCGAGTGGTGCCGTCATCCCACACGACATGTGTCTGATCCAGCTGGTCGATCACTTCCAGACTGACGACGTCGGCCGTTGAACGCTGTTCCTTGCACGAGAGCAGCGCGAAGTTTGCGCCGTCGACATGGGCGCCGCGGCGCTGGTAGTCGCCGATCATCGCGGCGTCGACGGCTCGTGCTGCGCTGGTGGGTGCATAGACCTGACCGAGCAGATTGGGATCTGCATTCGCAAACGCCTCAGCGCGTACGGTGTCGAGCTCACCGAGCACGCCAGCCCATCGAACGTCATCTGACGAGAGCAGTGAAGTCACAGCGGCAAGCCACAACGAAATCCACTCCATCGCGGCACCATGCCCCAATCGCGGATCCACCGCCGATCGACATCCACAGGCGTCACCCCGGCTCGTCGTACGTTGGACTCATGCAGCTCGGCCAACACGCCCCAGCCAGTCACGTCATCGCGCACGTCAGCGACACACACTTCGGACCTGGTGACACTGCGGTCTACAGCGGCATCCGGCCCGGTGCGTACCTCGAACGAACCATGAATCGGCTCGCCGAGGTCAGGCCCGACGCCATCGTGTTCACCGGTGACATCGCTGATCGCGGGGAGCCAGAAGCCTATGACGCTGTCGCTTCGATCGTCGTCGATGCAGCAGCAAACATGGGTGCTGAGCTCCTCTGGGTCATGGGCAACCATGACGCGCGGGTGCCATTCGCGAAGCGGTTGATCGGACGCGACGTCGATCCCGGAGCACCAATCGACCAGTCCATCGAGATCAACGGGCTGCGCATCATCACCCTCGACACCACGATTCCGGGCTACCACGACGGTGAGCTGACACCGTCCCAGATCGACTGGCTCCGGGCGCAGCTCGCCGTCCCCGTGCTGCACGGAACCGTGCTGGCCATGCACCACCCGCCCATCGCGACACACCTGCAGCTGATGACGATCATCGAGCTCGCGGACCAGCACCTCCTGGCGGCGGCGATCGCGAACTCCGACGTCCGGGCAATCCTTGCCGGGCACTACCACTACTCGGCGCACAGTCTCCTCGGTTCGGTGCCGGTCTCCGTTGCAGCGTCGACCTGCTATTCGATCGATCCCGCCGCCGATCCTCGCGGTCTGCGTGGGTATGACGGCGGCCAGTCCTTCAACCTTGTCCACGTGTTTGACGACCGCATCGTGCACACCACCGTGCCCGTCGACCCTGGACGCCTGGTCCTCGACTACCCCCTCGAGGCACTCGATCACGTCTCCTCGATGACAGCTGGAGAACGCCGCGAGAACTTCGCAAAGACGACGGTCGACATCGATTCGATGGTGCTTGTCGACGGGGATACGCTGAAGGAGTGACCGAGCTCCAGATCATCGACGAGTGGTATGGCGATCGGGCGATCGACTACCTCGATGCCTGGGAGCTGCAGCGCGATCTCCACACACAGCGTGCATCCGACGAGATCGACGACACTGCGCTGTTTCTCGAGCACTCCGCGGTCTACACCGCTGGGCGACGTACCGAACCGCACGAGCGTCCATTCGACGGCACTCCCGTCATCGACGTCGATCGTGGCGGCAAGATCACGTTCCACGGGCCAGGCCAGCTCGTCGGCTACCCGATCACCAAGCTGCCGTCCCACGTGCTCGTGGTCGACTACGTCCGTCGCGTCGAGGAGGCATTGATCCGCGCCGTCGCCGATCTCGGCATCACCACTGGCCGTGTCGCCGGTCGCTCCGGTGTCTGGCTTGCTGCCGGCGCCGGGAAGACTGAGCGCAAGATCGCGGCAATCGGCATTCGCGTCTCCCGAGGCGTCACGATGCACGGGTTCTCGCTCAACGCCAACGTCGATCTCTCCTACTACGACCGCTTCGTTCCGTGCGGTATCGCTGACGCGGGCGTCACCTCCCTCACCGCCGAGCTGGGCCGGACGGTGACCGTCCCGGAGGCAGCAGCCACCGTGGCACCCCACCTTGTTGAGTTGCTGCAGTGGGAGCCGTACGTACCGTCTGCCGACCTCGAGTCCGACGCTGCCCCAGCCGTCCCGGTGCTGGGTCTGACCATTGGCTCGCAGGCGTAGGCTGGTCTGGTGACTATCGCTCCTGAAGGCCGCAAGATGTTGCGGCTCGAAGTCCGCAATGCGGAGACCCCGATCGAGAAAAAGCCCGAGTGGATCAAGACTCGCGCCAAGATGGGTCCCGAATACACCGAGCTGATGAATCTGGTGAAGGGCGAGGGCCTGCACACCGTGTGCCAAGAGGCAGGGTGTCCCAACATCTTCGAGTGCTGGGAAGACCGCGAGGCAACGTTCCTCATCGGTGGTGAGCAGTGCACACGCCGTTGCGACTTCTGCCAGATCGACACCGGCAAGCCCGACCCGATCGATCGCGACGAACCCCGCCGCGTCGCAGAGAGCGTGCAGAAGATGCAGCTCCGCTACGCGACCATCACCGGCGTCGCCCGCGACGACGTACCTGACGGCGGTGCGTGGCTCTATGCCGAGACCGTGCGCAAGATCCACGAGCTCAATCCTGGGATCGGCGTCGAGAACCTCATCCCTGACTTCAACGGCGTCCACGAGCTGCTCGAGCAGGTCTTCGACAGCCGCCCCGAAGTGCTTGCGCACAACGTCGAGACCGTGCCGCGCATCTTCAAGCGCATCCGACCTTTCGCTACGACCGCTCACTCGACGTGATCACCCAGGCGCGTGACTACGGCCTGGTTACCAAGTCCAACCTGATCCTCGGTATGGGCGAGACGCGCGAAGAGGTCTCGCAGGCGCTCGTCGACCTGCACGAAGCCGGCTGTGACCTCATCACGATCACCCAATACCTGCGCCCGTCCAAGCGGCACCACCCGGTGGAGCGCTGGGTCAAGCCTGAAGAGTTCGTCGAGCTCAAGCACGAGGCCGATGACGTTGGCTTCGCCGGCGTCATGTCGGGTCCGCTTGTACGGTCGTCCTACCGGGCTGGTCGCCTCTACCAGCAGGCCATCGAGTCAGGACGCGGCAGAGCCGCGATGCACACCGCGCCGTAGACTCAGGCACATGTCCAACGCCACACCCGAACCCGCCAAGGGCCGCATCCGCCAGATGCGACAGGCCTACACGATCACCAAGCGCAACGACTCCAACATCGGCTTGCTGCTGCTGCTGACGTTCCTCGTGGTCGGCGGTGCGGGCGGAGCACTCGGGTACTTCGTGTTCGGCAGCGGAACGTTCGGCCTGATTGTCACCGTGCTGTTCGGGTTGTTGGTCGGTCTCCTCGCTGTTCTGATCGTCTTTGGCCGTCGCGCAGAGAAGGCTGCATACGCGCAGGTGGAGGGTCAGACCGGCGCTGCCGCTGGCGCGCTGCAGATGCTGAAGCGTGGCTGGGACGTCAAACCTGCCGTGGCGTTCACCAAGAACCAAGACATCGTCCACCGAGTCGTCGGCCGTCCCGGCATCATCTTGGTCGGCGAAGGCAACCCCACGCGGGTCAAGAACCTGTTGGCAGCAGAGAAGAAGAAGCACTCACGCATCGGTGGCGACACCGTGCCGGTGACAGACATCGTCGTTGGCAATGCCCCCGGCGAGGTCAAGCTCACCAAGCTCCTCAAGCATGTCCAGAAGATGCCCAAGAACATCAAGCCGGCCGAGATGACTGCGCTGCTCTACAAGCTCAAGGCTCTCGACGCAATGCGTCCGGCGGCACCCATGCCGCGCGGTCCCGTGCCAACGAGCATGAAGGGCTCCCGCAAAGCGATGCGTGGTTAGTCGAGGCCCCCCGCGGCCGAGCGCTAACCGCGCGCCAGCGCAGCGTGAGCGTGGCGCGGCGAAGCCGCCAGACTGCGAGGCGTGGTGAGCCAAGGGGCTCGAGCGAGCCGCTCGTCGTACGCCGCCTCGATTCGCTCACGGTCGGCCGCGGACGGCCTCCCCCGGCAGACGGATGCCGATTGGCCTAGGAAACGGATCGAGGAGGTACGTCGACCACGGCCTGGAGCGCGGTCGGCCAATCGACGTCGTCCCAGAACTCGCTGTGACCATGCAGTCTGGTCACTGGGCCTGTCTGAAGCGCCTCGTCGTACTGCGTCGGATCGATGATCCGCCAGTCGGCGCCGCTGATGCGGCGGCGCGTCACCGCGTCATATGAGTCGGTCTGCTGTCCCAGCTCGGCCCCGGGGAAATGCTGCGACGTCGGTGCCGCACCGTCCGGCGAGTGATCCCACGACAGCACCGGACCAGCGAGCGGATCAGTGGCGCGGTAGAGGTTGACCCACGCGCCGTTCAGTGAGTCGTAGAGTCGCGCGATCGCCTCGAGGTTGACGAAGCCGGGGAATGCGCGCGGAAAGATCAATCGAAGCTGCGACCCGAACGTCACGAGCGCGACGCGATCACGTTCGGCCGGCGTGAGCAGCAACATCGCTCCGAACGAAATCAAGCTCCCTTGGCTGTGCCCACAGACAACGACTGGGCGAGGCACGTCGGACTCGACGTTTGTGCTCAGGTGCCATCGGATTCTGTTGAGCAGATCGATGACCGTTCGCTGGGAATAGGGCCGAGGCACAAAGGGGTGCACTGCGTGGGGCCAGAACGACACGATGTCCCAGATGATGCTGACACCACGTCTGGAGGCTTGCGTCTTGATCGCGCCACGGCTCAGCGCCACCACGCCGCCGGCAAGCCCGAGCAGTGTCCACGCGCCAAAAATCGTGAGGAAGTCGCCGTTGCCGTTGCGGCGGGGCTGGCTGAGGTAGTTGAGCAGCCCTGGTGCCTCCTTGCACTGTGCGGGGTCATGGCCGCCGCCGCAGAATCCGACTTCCCACGCAACGACAATCGCAAGCAGCACTCCGAACGCAGCAAAGACCCAGAAGAGTGCCGGCAGCTTGGTCTTGAGTCGGGCAATCCAGATGCCACGCGCGATCTTCGACGTCCATCCTTGCGGCAGCTTCGTGGTCGCCTCGGGGGGTGCATTGTTCATTGCCTCGCTGGAGGCAATGAAATGCTTGCGGCGGATGAAGTAGAACGTCAGCGCGAAGATCACGATCGCTGCGAGCATCAGCGCTGTGAGCCCCCAGGCGTACGCAACACGGTCAAGCATCGGCGTCGCGCCAACCCTGGTCTTGGTCGTGGTTCCTCGCTCATCGATCTTCTCCAGGATGTCGAGGTTCAAGGATGTCGAGACGGCAGTGGAAACGGCCGCCGACAGACCCACGCCGATGAACATGGCCACGGTCGCGATCAGATAGCTGGTCATGCCCCACGCGTACCGGATGAAGAATCTCGCCGGATCCTTGTTGCTGCCGCCCCTTGTTCGCGTGGTCCACGCTAGTGCAACATTTGCTCCGAACATCAGCACGAGCACGACCACGCCGGCGACCATCAACGTGTTGGACACCCCGTCGAAAGCCTCGATGCGGCCGACCGGCTTGGGACGTTCGACGTCTTTCACCTGGATGGCTGCAGCCAACACGACAATCGCCGAGAGCACCACCATCAGCGGAGTCAGCATCTTGATGACCCGGTGCCACTTCTCCCGAAATTGGGCCACCGCTGAGGGCATCGCCACACTGACCGAACCTTCAGGATCGCCGAGGAATGTCACAACCAAGCTCGAGATCAGCAGCAACACAAACGCGATCACGCCCAAGAGTGGAGGTCCTGACCACGCCGATGAGTCCCTCGCGAAGGTCGCCATGATGGCGATCAGCGCGAACGATGCAACGAGGTGAAGGCCGCGCAAGGTCGAGGCGTCAGAGTCACCGCGATAGAACGATTTCTTTGCCAGCGGCGTTGTGGTGGCCGCGTCGGTCTCGGTCGAGTCAGAGGGTCCCGTACGTCCGAAGCCCTTGCCGAGCACGTACAACACCACCATCGAGACTGCGCTCAGGATCACCGCGACCATCAGGACCGTGTCCGGCTCATAGCTCTTGAGGAGCCGAGTCCGTGCCGCCCAGCGCCAACCGATCAGATCCATCAACACGAAGCCGGACGTGAATGCGAACAGGCAGGTCATCATCAACGCCGCGAGACGGAGGAACGCACCGCACAGGCCGTGCCAGATCTTGGACGCGCGATTGGTGAACGGCGGCAGCATGAATTGCGCTGCGTTGATCAGACCGAACGGGACGAGGATCAGCCAGAGCCCTGCGCGCCACGATCCCGAGGTGAACTGGCCCCAGTGATAGCCCTCGATGGTGTGCCCGTCGTCGGCCCTCAGCTCCTTGCCGTTGCCCCCTACTGGGCGAAAGAAGCGCGAGTAGCCGTCACCGGCAACCTGCTTGACGTGAGGGTGCGCCAGCAGAGCCTCAGGCGGCGTACCGCTCACGCCGTGAACTCGCAGCTCCACCCAGTGGCTCCCACCCATGGGGAGACTCAACCACTCCCGACACCTGCCCGTCGAGAGTCCGGATCAGGCGCGAGCCACCCGCGACCCCGCAGCGATGTCATGGAGGCCTCGCTTCTCGTCGTTCATGACGATGGCAGGAAGCACGAGCGACAGGAGCGCCGTACGTACGACCGCACGCGGTATGCCGATCGGTTTGCCCTGCGGATTCTCGACCTTCAGTCCCATCAGACGCTTGCCGATGGTGACTCCCAGAAGGCCCGTCAGCAGGGCCACCTCGACGATGAAGAATCCGACAATCATCAAGTTCTGAGCGGGATTCTTGGGCGGGTAACTGACGCTGGTGAGCGCCACGGCGCTCAGCGCGGCCACGGCCCAGTCGATGAACAGTGCGGCGATACGGCGGCCGAGCGAAGGGGTGTCCACGCGCCGAGCCTATCGAGCCCCCTCACCGTCCCCACGGGGCACTTGTAACATGCCTGAAACAAACCAGTGACGGTCGGGAAACTGCCGGAGCCTAACCTCAGGTTCAGTGCAGCGACGCACTTTACTGCCTATAGACGACATTGGCCGCCCCGCGGCCGAGGAGGACACCCCATGTTCGGCAACCCCGACGAGCTCTTCAAATTCATCAAGGACGAGGGTGTCGAGTACCTCGACGTCCGATTCACCGACCTTCCCGGCATCCAGCAGCAGGTGACGCTGCCGGCTTCGACATTCGACAAGGACATGGTCGACAGCGGGGTCGCGTTCGACGGCTCGTCGATCCGTGGATTCCAGACGATCGACCAGTCCGACATGGTCCTCTTCCCAGACATCGGCACCGCGTATGTCGATCCGTTCAAGGCTCGCAAGACCATTGCGATGGACTTCTTCGTCCACGACCCGATCACCGGAGAGGCCTATTCCCGCGATCCGCGCAACATCGCTCGCAAGGCCGAGGCCTACCTCGCCACGACCGGAGTCGGCGACACCGCATACTTCGCTCCAGAGGCGGAGTTCTATGTGTTCGACCGGGTGAACTACGGGACCAGCGCAAACAAGTCGTTCTATGAGATCCAGTCGAGCGAAGCTGCCTGGCAGACGGGCAACTCGATCGACGACAACCGGGGCTACCAAGTGCGCTACAAGGGTGGCTACTTCCCTGTCGCTCCGACGGACAAGACCGCAGACCTTCGCAACGACATGATGACCAATCTGACAAATGCGGGCCTCACGCTCGAGCGTGGTCACCACGAGGTGGGCACGTCGGGCCAGGCCGAGATCAACTACCGCTTCAACACGTTGCTCGCGGCTGCCGATGACGTCATGAAGTTCAAATACATCGTTCGCAACACAGCGTGGGCCAACGACAAGACCGTGACGTTCATGCCAAAGCCGATCTTCGGTGACAACGGCTCGGGCATGCACGTGCACCAGTCGATCTGGAAGGACGGCAAGCCGCTGTTTTACGACGAGTCAGGCTACGGCGGTCTGTCAGACCTTGCTCGTCACTACATCGGCGGCATCCTGAAGCACGCTCCGTCGCTGCTGGCGTTCACCAACCCGTCGGTCAACTCCTACCACCGTCTGGTGCCCGGCTTCGAGGCTCCGATCGCGCTGGTCTACTCAGCCCGCAACCGTTCGGCGTGCGTACGTATCCCGATCACCGGAACGAACCCCAAGGCCAAGCGCATCGAGTTCCGCTGCCCCGACCCGTCGGCCAACCCCTACCTCGCCTTCTCGGCGTTGCTGCTGGCCGGTCTCGACGGCATCAAGAACAAGATCGAGCCTCCCGCTCCGATCGACAAGAACATCTATGAGCTGCCCCCGGAGGAGTACGAAGCGATCGACATGGTTCCGACGTCACTCAACAAGGTGCTCGACACGCTGGAGGAGGATCACGAGTTCCTGACCGCCGGTGACGTGTTCACGCCTGACCTGATCGAGACGTGGATCGACTACAAGCGCAACGAGGAGATCCTTCCGCTCCAGCTCCGTCCCCACCCGCACGAGTTTGAGCTCTATTACGACATCTGATTCAGGGGTTTTCACCCTTTGTCAGTAGTTGCCGAAAACGGCGGCTGACCTGCGGAAACGTCTTTCAACGTCTTCCAGCGTCAGCCGCCGTCCTTCGTTGGTCATCGACACCAGCGTGGCCCCAGCGCCGTTCACGGCGGCAGATGGATGTGATCGCGCTGCCGACAGATTGTGGATCAACGAGCCGGCCCTAAGGGAATCCTCTAGTAGCCCAGAATGACGCGGTGACGGTGCAGGTCATTGTGCCCCCTTCCCACGTGTCGCTTTGGTGCAGCTGCAACTTTTGATGCGCTGGTGTTGTATTCTAGGTGGCACCGAGGGGAGTATTCCCGTCTGCGATTGGCTCGTCAATACGAATGCTTTTACTGCATTCCGGGCCGTCAGTTCTGATCTGATCAGAGCGGAAGAGACCTTGGCGTCCTATTCACGCCAATCCCTTTGGAGCACCCTCATGCAGGTCACGCCACTCACTTGGGCCGTCACGATCGCTGTGACGACCGCCTTCTTTGTTTACGAGTTTTTCGCTCATGTGCGTAAGCCTCATGAGCCCAGCATCGGCGAGTCGGCCCGATGGTCGGCGTTCTACATCGGTCTCGCGCTGCTGTTTGGCGTCGGCATCGGTGCCGTGTCGGGCTGGAGGTATGGGGGCGAGTACTTTGCCGGCTATTTGACCGAGAAGGCACTGTCGATCGACAACCTCTTTGTTTTCCTGCTGGTCATGAGCGCGTTCGCTGTGCCGAAGATCTACCAGCAGAAGGTGCTGCTGATCGGCATTGTCATCGCCCTTGTCATGCGGGGTGGCTTCATTGCCATCGGTGCGGCTCTGATCGAGAATCTGTCTTGGATCTTCTATATCTTCGGGGCACTACTGCTCCTGCTGGCGTACCGGCAGGCATTCTTGAGTCACGAAACCGACCCGGCTAACAGTCGCTTCATGCGATTCGTGCGCCGACACCTAGCGGTGACTGACGAGTATCACGGAGACAGACTCACCGTGATGAAGAACGGCAAGCGCTTCGTGACCCCCATGCTGCTCACGATTGTCGCCATCGGCTTTGTCGACCTGATCTTCGCCGTCGACTCCATCCCAGCCATCTACGGGCTCACCAACGAGGCCTACATCGTCTTCACCGCCAACGCCTTCGCGCTGATGGGCCTACGACAACTGTTCTTCCTCATTGGTGGTTTGCTGGAGCGCCTGGTCTACCTCGCACAGGGCCTTGCCGTCATCTTGGCATTCATTGGTGTAAAACTCGTCTTCCACGCCCTGCACGTGAACGAACTGCCGTTCGTCAATGGCGGGCAGCCGCTCCTGTGGGTTCCCGAGATCCCCATCGGGCTCTCTCTGCTTTTCATCCTCGCCACGATGACCGTCGCGACTGTTGCGAGCCTGCTGAAGACCCGCGGTGATCGTTCAGAACCTGGCGCACCTACGTCGGCCCATCCCTCATCCCGGACGGAACCTTTCGAATGACCGTGTTCTTCAAGCGCACCGTCCTCACACTCGGATGCGTGACCTTATCCTCGAACATGAAGCGGGAGCCGCCCGCAACAACAGTCCGCATCTCACCCGACGGCACATCACACCACTGACGCAAGGGGCTCTCCTCGGGACGTTGCGGGCACCTTGGGGGTGTCGAGGCCGAGCTTGGCGAGGACGTCGGCGACTTCGGGAGGATGTGCTCGCCCGGGCTGCGTGCCTGCCGACAGGGCAACGACCCGACCGCGGGCGTAGTGCTCGGTCAGCACTCGGCTGATGACACTTCGCCCACCGTTGCGTACGCACCCGAACACGACCTGCGGGGTACTGCTGGCGGCAGCGGGCACCGTGGTTTCGGGTGACGTGGTCACGGGCGTGCACCTGTCATGGCTTGGCTGCGCATGGGGAAAAAGCGCCGCGCCCACAGGCTGACGTAGACCAGACCCACGAGCGCCGGGACCTCAATCAGGGGCCCGACCACGCCGGCCAAAGCCTGTCCGCTGGCGACCCCGAAGACACCAATGGCCACGGCGATGGCGAGCTCGAAGTTGTTGCCCGCTGCGGTGAACGACACCGACGTGGCCCGCTCATAGTCAAAGCCGAGCGCACGAGTGAGAACCATGGAGCCGCCCCACATGATGGCGAAGTAGGCCAGCAGCGGAAGCGCAATCCGACCTACGTCGAGGGGCCGGTTGGTGATGGTGTGGCCCTGGAGGGCGAACAGAATCACGATGGTGAACAGCAGCCCGTAGACGGCAGCGGGGCCGATCTTGGGCAGAAACTTGACTTCCAACCACTCCCGGCCCTTGGCCTTCTCGCCGAGGGTGCGGGTCAGGAAACCCGCGGCGAGCGGGATGCCCAGGAAGACGAGCACACTCTTGGCAATGCTCCAGATCGGGACGTTGAGTGAGGTCTGGGACAACCCGAGCCAGCCGGGCAGCACCTGGAGGTAGAAGTAGCCTAGGAAAGCGAAGGCTACGATCTGAAAGACGGCGTTGATGGCCACCAAAATGGCGGCGGCCTCCCGGTCTCCGCATGCTAGGTCGTTCCAGATCAACACCATGGCAATACAGCGGGCCAGCCCGACAATGATCAGGCCGGTTCTGTATTCCGGCAGGTCTGGGAGCAGCAACCACGCCAAGGCGAACATCAGCGCCGGACCCAGTACCCAGTTGAGAAAGATCGAGGTGCCGAGTAGACGTCGGTCGCTGGTGACGTGGCCAAGCTCGTTGTAGCGGACCTTGGCCAACACCGGATACATCATGATCAGCAGGCCAATGGCGATCGGCAGGGAGACCGAGCCGACCTGAACCGTGGCCAAGGCGTCGCCCAGCCCGGGGAAGAGGCGGCCGAGCAGAAGACCGACCCCCATGGCAACCACGATCCAGACCGGAAGGAACCGGTCGAGGGTCGACAATCTCTTCAAGACGTTGTCGTCGTGGGAGGACCCCGGCCGGGCGGACTCGTGAACGGTGTCGCTCATGCGTTGGCTCCGTACTGTGCAGGGGTGCCGCTAATCGTGAACAGGCTCCCCAGTGCTGCCATGGCCTCTGGGCGGGCCTTGTAGAACACCCAGGTTCCCCGCTTCTCCCGTTCGAGCAGGCCCGAGTCATGGAGCACCTTGAGGTGATGGCTGATCGTCGGTTGGGACAGGTCGAAGTACGGCGTTAGGTCACACACGCACGCCTCGGCGCCTTCGTGGGACAGCACGATCGACAGCAGTCGGAGTCGAGCCGGCTCGGCGATGGCCTTGAGCAAGGACGCAACCTGTTGGGCCTGGTCGGCACTGATGGGCTCACGAGCCAGCGGCGCGCAGCACGCCAGAGCATCCCGAACGGCGGGGAGCAGCGGAAAGTTAGAATTCGACACGTATCTATGTTGACAGCTGTCGATATAGGACCAACGATTGGGCCAATCGTATCGACATCTGTCGATGTAGTACGGACATTTCACCATCGCCACGAAGGAACACTCATGTCTCGTCTGCAGCTAGCACTGAACGTGAACGACATTGAAAGCGCCGTCCAGTTCTACTCGACGATGTTCGAAACTCAGCCGGCCAAGCGGCGCCCCGGCTATGCCAACTTCTCCCTAGCCGAGCCGCCGCTCAAGCTGGTGTTGTTCGAGAACCGGCCGCTCACAAGCACCGAACCTTGAGCCGATAGTTGGAGGCCCGAAACGGTTGAGACGCGTCAGGCGACACCATGAGGCTTCACCGGTCGGGTCGGCCCATGCGCGTCCTAGCCATCTGCTTCGCGGGTACCTCCACCGGAGGACGTCTGCCCATGACGCGATTCGTGGGCGAAGTACTGGAGTTGCCTCCGATTCAGGTCGACGGCGTGGAAGCCGACCTCTTCAGACTGCCGGACGGCAGTTCCTTCGCGGTCGCTTCTCAAGGCGGGATGGGTGAAAGCGATCGCTCCCCAGGCTTCTTGGTAGCGGATCTTGATGAGCCGATCGCCGAACTCGCCTCGACCGGTGTGGCGACGGACGCTCCCGCTGAGAACGCTCGGGAGCGCTACATGCACTTCACGGCCCCCGACGGACACCTCTACGAACTGGTGGAGCGGCTCTAGCTGCGACGCCACCCTGCCGGGTCACGGTGTTGTGCAACCCTCAGCACAGATCGTCGTCCGTGCCCGCGGTACCTGCCTTTACGGCCGGCGACCCGTCGCGACAGGGCGATGGCACAGGCGCGGCAGGCAAGCAGTGGCGGAAACCATCTCCGCGGCAGGATGACCGGTGCCGTCGGGGCTCCCGGCGGCCAGACCGTTGATCCTCGCATTCGAGGCGAACGCTGGTGGAAGCCCGAGCTCGACGTACAGCTTGGTGGCCATTTCTAACAGTCGTTTGGTGACCCGCTGCAAGGTGGCCGCGACCAGAGGCTGCGATGCGCTCGCCTGTAGTGCGAGCTCGACTATCCCCCCGCGGCCGGCGACCCCGTCACCGACCGATGCGACTCCGACTGCGTCTGGGCGTGTGGGTGGGAGTAAGTCCTGCATGTGTGCGGCCGGAGCGTTGCGCGGCTCACCTGCGTCAGTCACTGCGACCTGTCGGCGGGCTCGGTTGAGGACCAGGGCTGCTGAGAGGCCGGCTGCGCCGCCGCCGATCACGACCACGTCATATTCGTTCATTACTGGACATTGACCGTCGAGAGCACCATCGACAACAGTTGTTGCTGATTCTGGGAATGCGCGGTGCAATAGGGCCATGGCGCTTCGAACGACCCCTGCCACCGGCGCGGAATCAGGCGGTCCGATTGCCTCGACCCTGGATCTGGTTGGTCCCCGACTGCGACGGGTGCGCAAGCAGCGTGGCGTCACCCTCACCGACGTCGCGCACGTGACCGGCATCTCCAAGAGCACCTTGTCGCGGTTGGAGAACGGGCAGCGGCGGCCGAGCCTGGAGCTCCTCTTGCCGCTCGCGCAGACCTACCGGGTGCCGATCGACGATTTCGTGGGTGCACCGGAGGTCGGCGATCCGCGCATTCGCTTGAAGCCGCGGCGTGTCAACGGGCGCACCGTGCTGCCCTTGACTCGGCCTGGTGGCATCCAGGCATGGAAGATCGTGATCCCGAGGTCACAGTCGGAACCGAAGCCTCGCACGCACGACGGATTCGAGTGGCTCTACGTGTTGTCCGGGCCGGATGCGACTGGTGATGGGCGACCAGGACGTCGTATTGGGCATCGGTGAAGCCGCCGAGTTCGACACCATGATTCCGCACTGGTTCGGCAGCACCGGCGAAGGTCCCGCCGAGGTACTCAGCATCTTTGGTCGCCCCGGCGAGCGAATCCACACGCACGCACAGCCCGGCCCATCCGAGTCGGTGCACTGATGACCGACCCGCTGGTCGAGACGAAACTTCTCCGGCCACGGCTACGCCGCGAGGTCGTGCTGCGCCCCCGGCTGAGTGATCTACTGCTGCGCGGCTCGCATCGCCCGGTCACCCTAGTCTCGGCGCCCGCGGGATTCGGCAAGACGACATTGCTGGCCTCCGGGTTCACCACGGCTCCGCCCGCTTTGAACGACGGCCACCGCGTTGCTTGGGTGTCCTTGGATGCGCGGGACCGCGTGGCCACGTCGTTCTGGACCTACGTCCTCCTCGCCCTTGACCGAGCTGTTCCCGGCTCAGCCACCGCATCGCTCACCCTTCTGCAGTCCGGGTACGCGCCCGTGGAGACCGTGCTCGCCGGCGCAGTGAACGAGTTGAGTGTGTATGACGGTGAGGTCACGCTCGTCCTCGACGACTACCACCTCGCTGACGATGTCGATGTTGCGGCGGGGATGACTTTCCTCGTCGACCACCTACCGCCGCAGCTCAGGCTGGTCATCGGCACCCGAGCCGACCCAGTGCTGCCGCTCTCGCGGCTGAGGGCCCGCGGTGAGCTCCTCGAGATCCGCGCGGCCAACCTGAGGTTCACAGGTGAGGAGGTGTCCAGCTATCTCAACGACCTCAACGGCTTCGATCTTACTGAAGCGGATCTCGCAGCACTCGAGGCCCGCACAGAGGGCTGGGTCACCGCCCTCCAGCTGGCGGCGCTCTCGCTGCGCGACCGCGATGACCGCAGCAGCTTCATTGCCGGGTTCGCCGGCGACGACCGGTTCGTCGTTGACTACCTCGCCGACGAAGTTCTCGGTCGGCAGCCCGACGACGTACGCCGCTTCCTGTTGGACACCTCAATCCTGGATCGGCTCACCGGGTCGTTGTGCGACGCGGTCGATTCCCTTCCTGAGCGCGCCAGCGGCAGGAGTGGCAGAGCGATGCTAGAGGCCCTGGACCGGGCGAACCTGTTCCTCGTCGAACTCGACGATCACCGGAGCTGGTACCGCTACCACCACCTCTTCCGAGATGTCCTGCAGGCACGCCTGCTCGAAGAACGACCAGGTGACGTCTCAGACATGCATCGTCGAGCCTCCGGCTGGCTCGCCGAAGCCGGGTACACCGAGGCCGCGGTCCGGCATGCACTGGCCGGCGGAGACGCAGAACGGGCAGCTGACCTCGTCGAACTCAACTACCGGGCTCTCGGGCGTGATCGGCGCGAGGACCTCTTGAGCCGGTGGGCCCACGAGTTG
>CAZWZC010000024.1:0-30846 GCA_964638755.1 uncultured Aeromicrobium sp.
CACGAGGCTCGACCGGCCGATCCTGCTGAGTGTCGGATATGCCGCGTGCCACTGGTGCCACGTGATGGCGCACGAGTCCTTCGAGGACGCGAGCACAGCGGCGTACATGAACGAGCACTACATCAACATCAAGGTCGACCGAGAGGAACGCCCCGACGTTGATGCTGTCTACATGAGCGCCACCCAGGCCATGACCGGTCAGGGCGGCTGGCCGATGACGTGCGTGCTGACTCCGGATGGTGAGCCGTTCTTCGCTGGTACGTACTTCCCGCCCGAGCCACGTCAGGGCAGCCCCGCTTTCACCCAGGTGTTGCAGGCGCTCTCGGAGGCGTGGACTGATCGCCGCGCCGAGGTGATGATCGTCAGCAAGGACGTGCTCGAGCACTTGAAGTCGGGCGTCGATCCGATCGGCGGGGATCTGGGAGCCGAGCAGCTGGATGCGGCCGTCGTGTCGCTCGCGAAGCAGTACGACGCCGATGCCGGTGGATTCGGCAACAGCCCGAAGTTTCCGCCGTCGATGGTGCTTGAGTTCTTGTTGCGCAACGCGGCACGTACAAATTCGCAGCAGTCGCTTGATCTGGTCGCGGGAACGTGTGAGGCGATGGCGCGTGGCGGCATGTATGACCAGCTCTCTGGCGGCTTCGCGCGCTACAGCGTCGACCGGTTCTGGCGCGTGCCGCACTTCGAGAAGATGCTCTACGACAACGCACTGCTGATGCGGGTCTATCTGCATTGGTGGCGCCAGACCGGTTCACCGCTTGCCGAGCGAATCGCCCGCGAGACGGGCCATTTCATCATCGACGAGCTCGGCACTCCGGAGGGCGGGTTCGCCTCGGCGCTGGATGCCGACAGCGATGGGCACGAGGGCACGTTCTATGTCTGGAACCCCAACCAGCTGATGCGCACGCTCGGCCCAGTCGACGGCGCGTGGGCGACCGAGCTGCTCGGGGTCACGGGAGGCGGCACGTTCGAGCGCGGGTTCTCGACGTTGCAACTGCTCAGTGATCCCGACGATGTCGCGCGCTGGCAGGACGTTCGCGCCAAGCTGCTCACTGCGCGAGCCTCCCGTACCCGGCCTGCCCGTGACGACAAGGTCGTCGCGTCGTGGAACGGGCTCGCCATCACCGTGCTCGCCGAGGCCAGCGTGATGCTGGACGAGCCTGATTTCAGGACCGCCGCGGTGCGGGCGGCCGAGCTGCTGAGCGACGTGCACCTGGGCGATCGGCTCGTGCGTACTTCGCGCGACGGTACTGCGTCCACACATGCCGGGGTTCTCGAGGATCACGGTGCGGTGGCCGAGGCGTTCCTGGCGGTGCTCGGCGTCACCGGTGATGCCGTGTGGCTGGAGCGGGCCAGGGTGCTGCTCGACCGTGTGGTTGACCACTTCGCTGATCCGGCCGGCGGGTTCTTCGACACAGCTGACGATGCGGAGGCGCTCGTCGTGCGGCCCAAGGACGTCTCCGACAACGCCTACCCGTCAGGCACGTCGGCGGCGGTTGCGGCGCTGCTGTCGTTCTCCGCCGTCACCGGCGAGAACCGTTACCGGGCGGCTGCCGAGTCCGGCATGGCCTCGGCGGCGTCAGTGGCAACGCAGGTGCCGCGGTTCGGCGGATGGACGCTCGCTGCTGCCGAAGCTGTGGTCGCCGGACCGTTGGAGGTTGCGGTCGTCGGCTCCGCGGACGCGCGGGTGGAGCTGCACCGGGCGGCACTCAGCCTGACGTCACCCGGTGCCGTGGTGGTTGCCGGCGAGGTCGGAACGCCGATCGCGCTGTTCGAGCAACGCGATCTCGTCGATGGCAACGCTGCGGCGTACGTGTGCCGCGGTTTCGTCTGCGAGCGCCCCGTGACCAGCCCCCACCTTTTGAAGGGTTAACGGGGATCTCGTCGGGGAAATCCCGGCAACCCTTCAAAAGGTGTGGTCAGTAGGTTTGGTATGCGATCAGCGAGACGCCGATGTAGTGGATGATGAACGCCGCGATCGTCAGGGTGTGAAAGATCTCGTGGAAGCCGTACCACTTGGGCCAGGGATCGGGCTTCTTGAAGCCGTAGACGACTGCGCCCAGTGTGTAGAGCAGACCTCCGGTGGCCAGCAGGACGATCACTGCCGTTGAACCGTGGTCGGCGAACTCTGGCAGCCAGAAGACCGCCGCCCAGCCGAGGGCGATGTAGACAGGTACATAGAGCCAGCGCGGAGCACCGATCCAGAAGACCCGGAACAGCAGACCCATGATGGCGCCACCCCAGACAAGGGTCAGCAGAATCCAGGCGTCCTTGGTGTCCAACAGCAGGAGCGCGAAGGGCGTGTAGGAGCCGGCGATCAGGACGAAGATGTTGGCGTGGTCGAAGCGTTTCCAGCGTGCCCGAGCGGTGGGGGACCAGTGCCCAGCGTGGTAGAACGCGCTGACGCCGAACAACAGAAGCGCGCTGATCATGAAGACCGCTACACCGGCACGAACCTTGACGCTGTCGGAGATGACGAGCAGGACGACGAAACCTAGGAATGCGAGCGGCCACGTCGCGGCATGGAGCCACCCGCGAAGCTTGGGCTTGATCTCCTCGACAGTCTCGCGGAACTCCTCGACGGTCTCGCGGAAGCGGTCGCTTACCTCTTGGACTATGCCTTCAGGGTCACGCTCGCTCATGCCATCGCCGTCGTGAGGAACGAATCGAGCAACGGCACTGGCATGAGTGCCTTGATGATGTGCTCGCTGCGCTCGCTCATACGATTACCCTAGCCGCATGGCACTGAGCGACCTGGTCTACGGGGCATACGAGAGACGGCTCGCCAGACGCCTCGATCCAGCGCGACTTCCACACCATGTCGGCGCGATCGTCGACGGCAATCGAAGATGGGCCAAGCGCGGCGGAACGAAGTTCGAGGCGGGCTATCAGGCAGGTGCCGACAAGATCTCCGAGTTTGCGGTGTGGTGCGATGACCTCGGCGTCGAAATCGTGACGCTGTGGCTCCTCTCGACAGACAACCTGCAGCGCCCCGATGAGGAGGTCGCGAGCATTCTTGATGCCGTCGAGAACCTCATGAGACGACTTGCTGACGAAGGTCGCTGGTCGCTGGCAGTCATCGGCAACCTCGACATGCTGCCTTCGGAATCCGCCGGCCGGATGAAGAAGCTCGCCGACTCGACGTCGGTTGTGCAAGGTATGCGGGTGAACATCTGCGTCGGCTACGGCGGACGCCAAGAGCTCACAGACGCGATGCGGTCGCTCCTGCTGGAGCAGGCGTCCAACGGGAAGTCGCTGGAGGAGGTCGCCTCCACACTTGAGGTCGACGACATAGCTGAGCACCTCTACACCAAGGGTCAGCCTGACCCGGATCTGGTCATCCGTACGTCCGGAGAACAGCGCCTCTCAGGCTTCCTGCTGTGGCAGAGCGTGCACTCGGAGTTCTACTTCAGCGATGCGCTGTGGCCGGCTTTCCGCCACGTCGATTTCCTGCGCGCGATGCGCTCATACGCGCTGCGTGAGCGTCGCTTCGGTGCCTAACTGGGCGGTGCGACTTAAACCTTGTGACGAGCCATACGGTTGAAGGCGCACCGCCTCAGGGTGTTCGCACCCATTAGGTTGAGAATCCACCGCGCACGGTCGGCGCTGGGTTGGTGGCTTCATGCGTAGTTGTCGCGGGGTCGGGCGTGTCGTCCCTCGAAAATGTGATCGTGCGCTTACGTTCGAGGTGTGTTGACGCTCGCCCCTGAGCAACGAGATCTGGCCCTTTCCGTCGAGTAAGAGCCGGCGCAGGGCGCGCGCGGGCTCGTTGAGGAGACAGTTGTGGCTGCCAAGAAGAGCACGAGCCCAGACCGCCGGACATACGTTCTGGACACCAGCGTCCTGCTGGCAGATCCCAACGCGGTCAACCGTTTCCACGAGCACGAAGTCGTGATACCTGTCGTGGTGATCACCGAGCTTGAGGGCAAACGCCACGATCCGGAGCTCGGCTTCTTCGCGCGCAGCGCGCTGCGATTCCTCGATGACCTCCGGGTCCAGCACGGCACCCTAGACAAGCCCTTGCCGATCGGTGAGGAGGGCGGCACGATCCGAGTTGAGCTCAACCACACCGATTCGTCGTCACTGCCGTCGGGATTCCGGCTCGGCGACAACGACACCCGCATCCTGTCGGTGGCTCGCAACCTCGCCAACGAGGGCAACGACGTCACGATCGTGTCCAAGGACCTGCCGATGCGCGTCAAGGCGTCTGCAGTTGGCCTGGTGGCGGAGGAGTATCGCGCCGAGCTTGCCCTGGAGTCTGGCTGGACGGGTATGCGTGAGCTTGAGGTCGACAGTGTTGACCTGGACACGCTGTACGAAAACGGGTTCCTCGACCTCGCCGGCCACGATCTGGACAGCGCACGCGACCTGCCGTGTCACACCGGACTTGTGCTGGTGTCCGACAAGGGCAGCGGGCTGGGTCGGATGACCGCCGACAAGCAGATCCAGCTGGTCCGCGGCGATCGCGACGCGTTCGGTATCCATGGTCGGTCCGCCGAGCAACGTGTCGCCCTCGACCTGCTTCTCGATCCCGATATCGGCATAGTGTCCCTTGGCGGCCGCGCCGGCACCGGCAAGTCAGCTCTGGCGCTGTGCGCTGGACTCGAAGCCACGATGGAACGCGGTCAGCACAAGAAGGTCGTCATCTTCCGCCCGTTGTACGCCGTCGGGGGGCAGGAGCTCGGCTACCTCCCGGGCAGCGAGTCCGAAAAGATGGGACCGTGGGGGCAGGCGGTCTTCGACACGCTCGGAGCCGTGGCGTCGCCGGCCGTGATCGAGGAGATCCTCGACCGAGGCATGCTCGAAGTTCTTCCACTGACCCACATTCGCGGCCGTTCACTGCATGACTCGTTCGTCATCGTCGACGAGGCGCAGTCGCTGGAGCGAAACGTGTTGCTGACAGTCCTGTCGCGCATCGGCGCCAACTCCAAGGTCGTGCTCACCCATGACGTCGCCCAGCGCGACAATCTTCGGGTGGGTCGCCATGACGGCGTCGTGGCCGTGGTCGAGAAGTTGAAGGGCCATCCACTTTTTGCCCACGTCACGCTGACCCGCTCGGAGCGTTCACCGGTGGCGGCCTTGGTGACCGAAATGCTGGAAGATGTGACCCTGTAGCGCCCTAACCGACCTCGGTCCTGTGGCAGAGTTGCCGCGTGAGCGTTCGAGGGAGACGATTCGCGGCCATCGGCCTTGCCCTTGTCACGCTCGCAGCCTGCGGAAGTGACCCGAAGCAGGAGTCAACGGCCACCCTCACCTGGTACGTCGGCCCCGACCGCGTTGACACCTCAGCCTTGGCAAAGTCGTGCGGCAGCGCCGACTACCGCATCGTCGTCAAGGAGCTCCCGACAGATGTGGGCGAGCGGCACGAGACGCTCGTACGACGACTCGTCGCCAAGGACACCTCAATCGACATCTTGAGCCTCGACTCGGCGTTCACCGCCGAGTTCGCCGAGGCGCAGTTCCTCGCGCCTGTGCCGGACGATCTCGCCCCTGCGTACAGCAAGGACATCCTGCCGGCAGCGCTCGATGCGGCGACCTACGAGGGCGCTCTCGTCGTTGCACCGTGGTGGTTCGATCCGCAGCTGCTCTGGTATCGCGGCAAGACGGCTGAACGCGCCGGGCTCGACACGACCAAGGCGTCGAGCTGGGATGACGTGATAGCGGGAGCCCAGCGCCTGGGTCTGACTGTGCAGATCGACGACCCTGATGGCTCCGGGGTGTCGGAGTGGGTCAGCGCACTCGTGGCAGGCAGCGACGGAAAGCTCGTCTCCGGGGCGGGACGCAACGCGAAGGTGGGACTTGACACTGATGCAGGTCGAGCCGCTGCCGGGGTGGTGGAGTTCTACAGCGAGTCGAAGCTTGGACCTGGTCCTTCACGTGATGCGCTCAAGGCATTCGCCGGACCGACGGGCGGATTCCTGCTCGCCGCGAGCTCAGTGATCTCCGACCCGGCGATCGCGCCAATCGCCGCAGACATCGGCTGGGCGCCCTATCCAGCCGTCGACGCGACCAGCGTCGCGCCCTTGGCAGGTGTCGGTTTGGCAGTGCCGCTCTACGCACCGCATTCCGACCTCTCATACAAGGCGATCACCTGCCTGACGGCACCGGCAGTGATGCGATCGCTGATGAGCAGCGCCGGCCACAGCTCGAGCCGGCTGACGACATACGACGATCCTGCACTGGGGACGAGCTACCCGTTGGCAAGCGTCGCCAAGGCCGCGGTGACGTCTGGTCGCGCCGTGCCCGAGACGCCGTATTGGAACCTCGTGCGTGCTGCAATCGACGAGTCATGGAGTCCAGCCGCCAAGGTCACGGTCGATACACCCAAGCAGTCACAGCGCATCGTCACAGCACAGCTGAGGGGGAAGCTGCCATGACGTCGATTCGTGGGTGGAGATGGCTGGCGCCCGCAGTGGCTGTTCTGCTGCTGATCACGGGCTGGCCGATCGGTCGCGCCGTGTGGCTGTCACTGTCGACATACTCGCTGACCAACTCCGGCGATCGCACCTTTGTCGGCGTCGACAACTACGCCGACATCCTGACCAACCGCACATGGTGGCTTGCCGTCGTGGCCAGTCTGATCATCGTCGTACTTGTCGTCGCAGCCCAGCTGGCACTGGGCTTCGCGTTTGCTGTCGCTCTGCGGCGGATGACTGTGCTCTGGCCGGTCACCCGCGTCCTCGTGCTGTTGCCGTTCGCGCTGTTGGCGGTCGTGACGGCAGTGGTGTGGCGCGACGCCGCGTCCACCGGATTCATCGCGCAGTGGTTTCGGCTCAACGATGTCGGGCAGCTCGACTCGCTTGCCGCAGTCAGTATCGGGGAGGTGTGGCGTGGCACCGGAGTCGTCGTGGTGATCCTGCTCGCTGGCCTCAGCCAGGTGTCGGGGTCGCTGTATCGCGCAGCCGTCGCCGACGGCGCAACCGGCTGGCAAAGAACTCGCCTGGTCGTCCTGCCAGTGATGGGCCCGGCATTCGCCGTCGCCGCGGCCTACCGCTCGCTCGATGCGTTTCGCGCCCTTGAAGGCCCGTTGCTCGTTGACCAGCCAGGCGCCAGCGTTCGTACGGCCCCCCAGTTGATCTGGGACACGACGTTCTCCTCGTTCGAGATTGGCCTTGGAGCTGCGATGTCGATCGTCTTCTTGTTGATCGCCGGACTGTTCGGTGTTCTGCTTGTCCAGCTGTTCCGGGTGCGGAGGGTTGTATGAGCTCGGTTGCTCTCATCCCATCAGTCCGATCGCGCATCTGGGCCTCGGGCGTCTCCTTCCTGCTCGGCTTCGGGCTGGCCAACTACGGGATCTTGATGGTGGTCCGCCCCGATCAGTGGCTGTGGCTCGCCGCCGCCGCCGTGCTGATGCTGACCGGAGCTGCCGGCATCTTGTTCGCCGACACCAACCGGTCGGTGTCCTTCTGGGCTGTGCTCGGCGCGGAGCTCTTCGTGATGTTCACGCTGCTCCCGCTGCTGTGGACGTTCACCGTCGCCACAACTCCTGAGGGACTTCAGGCGCGATCGCTGTGGCCGGACGGGGTGTCGTGGCAGGCGTTCGGCGACGTCATCGGCTCAGCTGAGCTGCGCCGTGGCGCGCTGACGTCGCTGCTTGTCTCCGGCCTGGCAACGGCGATCTCGGTACCGCTGGCGATCGGTGCCGCGTACGCACTGGTGCGCCTCAAGGTCCGCGGTCGGCGCGTCGTCTACGCGCTCGTCATCGCCACACTGCTGCTGCCGCTCGTGGCGGTTGCCGGTCCGATTGCCGACCAGATCATCTCGAGCGACCACTACGGATCGCGGCTCTCGCTCGTGCCACCCGCACTGCTGATCTCCTTGCCACTTGCGATCTGGCTGTTCGTCACGGTCTTCAAGCGTGCAGCGTGGTCGTTGGGCGATTCTGTACGCGCTGATGGCGCGACTCGGGGACAGTGGCTCGGGCGATTCGTCGTGCCGGTCCTCGGCCCGGGGATTCTCGTCGTCACCGTGTTGGTCTTCGTGATCGGGTGTCAGGACTTCGTGCTCGGTGCAGCGCTGTCGACGACTGATGCGCCACTTCCGGCCTCGCTGCTGATGGCTCGCGCTGATCTGGACACATCCGCGTCGGCGACCATCGCCGCTGCCGGCTTGCTGTGGGCGGCGCTGCCGGCAATCTTGCTCCTCGCGGCACCGCGCACGATCCATCAACTTCTGGGAAGGTCATACCGATGACGTCGATCGAGCTCCGAAACCTGACAGTCACCGGCCCCGGCGACCGCCCGCTGCTCGACGAGATCAACTTCAAGGTTGGCTCGGGTGAGACCCTGGCGCTCATTGGGCCGTCAGGAGCGGGAAAGAGCTTGCTGCTGCGGGTACTTGTCGGCCTCGAGGAGCAGACATCAGGCGAGATCCTCCTCGACGATGTCGAGGTCAGCAAGGAGACCCCCCGTGCCCGTGACCTTGCGATGGTGTTCCAGGACTACGCACTGCACCCGCAGCTCGATGCGTTCGACAATCTCGCGTTCGCTTCGACTCTGAGGCGCGAGAAGACGACGCGTTTCCGCCCCGGGAAGCTCGACAAGGACGCGATCACCGAGCGGATCAACTCCGTCGGTGAGTTCCTGGCGCTCGGCGAGCTGTTCGACCTCAAACCCGCCGATCTCGACGACGCACAGCGCCAGCGGGTCGCGCTGGGGCGATCACTCGTACGCGACGCCGCGGTCTATCTGTTCGACGATCCATTTTCCCAGCAGACCCCGCGCGTACGCCCACACGTCCGCTCGGTCACATCGCAGTGGCAGACAGAGGCAGGCCGAACGTCGATCTTCACGACCTCCGACATCGCCGAGGCGTTGACTCTCGCCGACCGGGTCGCGGTGCTGCACCAAGGATTCGTGCATCAGGTGGGAACTCCGCGAGAGCTCTACGAGGCGCCAAAGGACATGTTCGTCGCCGGATTCCTGGGCTCACCGCCGATGAACCTCATTCCCGCCAAGCCCAGCGGCAGCCAGCTCGTCATGCCGCTCGCGACTATGTACCTCGATGACGATGTGCGGCAACGCATCGGTGACCGCGATCTCGTCGTCGTCGGCATTCGCCCCGAGGACTGCCAGGAATCGACCAGCCCGGTCGCCGCGACAGTGACCGACAAGGTCGAGTTCACTACCCGCATCGACGATGTCGAATGGCAGGGCAGCACTCAGCTTGCCTATCTCGGCTATGACACCGACCCGGGGGTTGAGGCGCGACTTGGTGAAGTCGAGGACCTGCTGGACTTTGACCTGTTCCAGAGCTTCTTGGTCGCCGAGCTCGCAGCATCCAGCTCGCTGCGACAAGGTATGTCGATCCGAGTCGTGATCCCGCGATCCAAGGTCCACGTGTTCGACCCGGAGACCGGCGAGAATCTCACCCTCCCTCACAGGCCTTGAGTCTTTGAGAGGGGCGGACCGGCGCACCTGGCTCCCGGCAGGTCTGCTCGGGCTGCTGTTCGGCGCCGCGTACACGATCATCTCGCTGGCCCGGTTCGACCGGTTCGCCCTTTCCTCGTGGGACAACGCGATCTTCGAGCAGGCGGTGCGGGGGTATGCGCACTTCGGCGCCCCGACCATTGATGTGCGCGGCGCTGGCCTGAACCAGCTGGGTGACCACTTCTCGCCGATTCTCGTTCTGATTGCGCCGTTCTATCGTGCATTCCCATCTGCCCAGACGATCCTGATCGCACAGGCGGTGCTGCTTGCGGCTTCCGTCGCGGTGATCGCGGTAGTCGCCATCAAGCACCTCGGGCTGGTTGTCGGCGTCGCGATCGGTGTTGCGTACGGCGCCTCGTTCGGGCTGCTCTCGGCCGTCGAGGTCGACTTCCACGAGGTGGCATTTGCAGCACCGTTGCTTGCGCTGACCGGCGCGGCGTACGTCGATCGCCGCTTCGACGCCGTCGTCCTCTGGTCGTTGCCGCTGCTGCTGGTCAAGGAGGAGTTTGGTCTGACGGTTGCCGTGATCGGCGGGGTGCTCTGGCTCGGCGGCGAGCGCCGCCGCGGTGCCGTGCTCGGAGCTGTTGGGCTGGCGTCGGCGGTGTTCATCATCTTCGTGGTGATTCCGGCGGTCGCGCCCGACGGGTCGTACGGGTATGTCGGGATGTTGGGCGGCGAGCATGGCGTCATCGGAACGGCGTTTGAGCAGATCGACCGCAAGGCTGCCACGGTCGCCCTGACGGTGGGCGTCACCGGGCTTGCCGCGCTTGTTTCGCCGTGGCTGTTGCTGGCGCTGCCGACGTTCGCATGGCGCTTCGTCGGAGACAACGTCTACTACTGGGGCACAGAGTGGCACTACTCACTGGTGCTCATGCCCATCGTGTTCATTGCCATGATCGATGGCATGAAGCGTTGGCCCACTCTGCGCTGGGCGACACTGCCCGCACTGGTTGTCACCGGGTTCATGCTGGTCAATTCCCCGCTGACTGCGTTGCTGGACTCGGCGACGTATGCCGAGTCGCCCCGCGAAGCCGATGCCCGGGACGTGCTGGCCCTCATACCGAACGGATCGAAGGTCGAGACCGACATCGGCCTCATGACGCACCTGACGACACGTCACACGGTCTATTGGCTCGGCAACGCCGGCAACCCCGCGCCGGACTACGTGCTACTGGACGTCGAGTCAGGGATCGGTTCACCTGCCGATGCTGTGGCATACGCCGAGGACCGGTATGGCGGCACCTATGAGCTTCTCTTCGGCGAGGGCGGCTATCTGCTCGCCCACCGCAACGCCAGCTGACGGGAGAGTTGTCGTCAGCAACTCTCCCCTCAGCGGAGGGGTGGTTCAAGGCGAGGGCGTGATCAGGGGTACGTCATGGACATGACGTCGAGCGCTTGGTCGAGGTCAGCCTCGCTGATCTCACCGCGATCGACGAAGCCCATCTCGATGACGACCTGGCGGATCGTCTTCTTCTCCTTGACCGCCTGCTTCGCGATTTTCGCAGCGTTCTCGTAGCCGATGAAGCGGTTGAGCGGGGTGACGACCGACGGGGACGACTCGGCGAGCTCGAGACAGCGCTCCTCGTTGGCCGTGATGCCGTCAATGCATCGATCGGCGAGCACACGTGAGGAGTTGCCGAGAAGACGCATCGACTCGAGCAGGTTGCGGCCGATCACCGGCAGCATGACGTTGAGCTCGAACGCACCCGAAGCGCCGGCGGTGGCGATCGTGGCGTCGTTGCCGATGACCTGGGCGCACACCATCAGGGTCGCCTCTGGCAGCACCGGGTTGACCTTGCCGGGCATGATGCTCGATCCGGGCTGGAGGTCGGGGAGGTTGATCTCGCCGAGTCCCGTACGGGGTCCCGACCCCATCCAGCGTAGGTCGTTGCAGATCTTGGTCAGGCTGACGGCGATGGTACGAAGCTGCCCCGACATCTCGACGAGACCGTCCCGGGCACCCTGTGCCTCGAAGTGGTCGATCGCCTCGGTGACAGGCAGGCCGCTGCCCTCGGCCAGCAGCTCAATGACGCGCTGCGGGAAGCCGATCGGGGTGTTGATGCCCGTGCCGACCGCAGTGCCACCGAGGGGAACTTCAGCGGTACGGGGGAGTGACGCCTCGATGCGCTCGATGCCGCGGCGCACCTGCATCGCGTAGCCGGCGAACTCCTGGCCAAGGGTCACGGGAGTCGCATCCATGAGGTGGGTGCGACCGGACTTAACGACCAACGCGAACTCCTTTGCCTTGGCCTCAAGCGACTCGGCGAGGTGGTCGAGTGCCGGGATGAGCTCGTTCGTCGCCGACGCCGTGGCGGCGACGTGAATCGACGTCGGGAACACGTCGTTGGACGACTGCGACGCGTTCACATGGTCGTTGGGGTGCACCGGCTTGCCGAGCTTCGTGGATGCGAGATTGGCGAGCACCTCATTGGTGTTCATGTTGCTCGACGTGCCCGAGCCGGTCTGGAAGACATCGATCGGGAACTGCGCATCGTGCTGGCCGGTGGCGACCTCCTCGGCGGCAGCGACGATGGCATCGGCCATGTCCTGCTCGAGAATCCCGAGCTCAGCATTCGCCTTGGCGCACGCCGCCTTGATCTGGGCAAGTGCGCGGATCTGGGCGGACTCGATCGGGGTGCCGGAGATCGGGAAGTTCTCGACGGCGCGCTGGGTCTGGGCGCTCCACAAGGCGTCAACAGGCACCTTGACCTCGCCCATGGTGTCGTGCTCGATGCGCCACTCGGTGTTCTTGTCGGTCATGGCTCCGACGATATCCCTGCGGCACTCTGCTGCTTCAGGTGCCCGTCAGAACGCGGCGACCGAGCCGGGCGCACGCTGCGGACGGCTGAGCGTACGAATGAGTGCTTCCTGACCGTGGCGCCTCAGCGCCACGCCACAGAGCAGGTGCACCACATGCTCGATGACATTGTCGGGGAATTCCGGTGTCGGCACCCCGACACTCGCAGCAAGGTCGTCTGAGTGAACGACAACCTCCATCGCCCTGGTCGCGAGGAAGTCGTCGGTCGTCAACGACCAGCCCTGCCACGGGATGTACACGGAGTCGGGCGAACGCGGTGCACCGAGCACCTCTGGCAGGTGGGCGAGGGATCTTGCTGCTTGCGCCAGCACGGTGGCGTGACCATCAGTTGCTGAATCGTCGGCCCTGACTCGGATTGAGGCATTTGCCTCGTCGTCGTGGCCCGCGGTGACCCAGTCGGCTCGGGCGTAGTGGTCGAGCAGGGCGATGGGCGGTTCGGACGAAGGCGGGGTGTCGAGTCCGCTGACGACGTGGCCCGCTTGAGCCAAGAGGTGGTGGGAGAGTCCACCGACTGTCATGCCGACACAGGCGCTCTCGTTGTTCCATGCCTTTGCGACCTCATGGCTGCTTGCCAGCGAGAACGCGGCGTGGCAGGCGGCGACGAACGCACCGCGATCGAATGGCTCCATTCGGTGATTCTACGAGGTGTAAAGGGCCACCTCGCTGGCTTTGACTGATAGGTAGACCTCGGTTCCGGGGATCAGGTCGAGGGCAGCGACGGCCGCGACTGTGACATCTGCGCTGAGCTCGGCGGTTCGTACGCGTATCTGGACGCCGTGTGGTTCGAGCTCAGTCACAGTTGCTGCGAACACGTTGCGGGGGCTACCTGATGGCGGTTCGAGATAGACACCGACGGCGCTCGGGCTGAACACGGCAACCGCCGCCCGGCCATCGGTGACGGGGTCGTCTGCGAGCCCCTCGACGAGTAATCCGTTGGCGGTGCGCACCCCGCCGTGCTCGGCGGTTCCACTCAGCAGGTTGAGCCCGGCGATGCTTGCGCCGAACTGGCTGCGGGGCCTGGACAGCACATCCGCGGTCGCGCCCTGCTCGACGATTCGCCCGCGATCCATCACGATCACGCGGTCGGCGAGCAGTGCCGCGTCAAGGACATCGTGGGTCACGATGATCGCCGTACGGTTGACGAGGACCCGTTTGAGCATCTGTCGCATCGCGGGAACGACGGTGATGTCGAGCGCAGCCATCGGCTCGTCGAGCAGCAACAGCCGAGGCTCGGCCGCAAGAGCGCGGGCCACGCCGATGCGCTGCGCCTGGCCTCCGGAAAGCCCGGACGGTTTGCGATCGGCGAGCTCCGCGGCGTCGACCTCGGCCAGCCAGCGCCGTGCAGCCGACCGTGACTCCGATCGGCTTCGCCCGGTGCTGCGTGGCCCGAACGCGACGTTGTCGGTGACGTCCAGGTGCGGGAACAGCAGCGCATCCTGGGAGAGCAGCGCGGTACCACGCGCGTGGGCGGGTTTCCAGAAGCCCTTGCCGAATAGCGCGTCGTCGTCCAGGGTCGCCCGCCCTGCGTCCGGTCGCAGGATGCCGGCGATCGCCGCAAGGACGGATGACTTGCCCGCACCGTTCGGGCCGAGAATCGCGACGGTCTCCCCGTCGGCGACGTTGAGCGCCACCTCGACGTCGCGGTCGATGATCGTCGCTTCGACATGGAGGCTCACAGCGCCGCGCCCCTCGAGCCACGTACGAGGCCGATCACCAGCACAGCGACGACGACCAGCACCAATGAGAGCGCGACGGCGGCATCGGGATCGACCTCGCGTTGCAGGTAGATCTCCAGCGGCAGCGTGCGGGTCACACCTTCGAGGCTGCCAGCAAACGTGATCGTCGCACCGAATTCACCGAGTGCCCTGGCGAACGAGAGAACAGCTCCGGCGGCAAGTCCGGGGAGCACGAGGGGGAGTGTGACCCGCCGAAGGATGGTGGTGGGTCGAGCGCCGAGAGTCGCGGCCACAACCTCATACCTCTCGCCGCTCGTACGCAGCGTGCCCTCGAGGCTGACCACCATGAATGGGAGCGCGACGAATGTCTGCGCGATCACGACGGCGGTCGTGGTGAAGGCGATCTGGAGCCCAAGGACATCCAATGTGTCGCCGAGCAAGCCTTTGCGACCGAAGGTGTAGAGGAGCGCGATGCCGCCGACGACTGGCGGAAGGACGAGGGGAAGCAGCACCAATGAGCGAAGCAGCGTCTGACCGCGAAATGATGTACGCGCCAGCACCAGTGCCATCGGCACGCCTAGGACGATGCACAGCAAGGTGCTGGCCGCGGACGTACGCAGGCTCAGCCAGAGCGCAGCGCGCGACGAGTCAGAGCTGATCAGCGAGAAGAAGCTGCCCCATTCGACCCGGCTAGCCATGGCAACAAGCGGGAGCACAATGAACAGTGCCCCCAGCGCGGCGGGAAGGAGCACCCAGCGCGGTACGCCTGACTCGCGTTGCAATGCAGACACGTCAGGGCTTCGCGAAACCGGAGGCGGCCAGCACGGACTCGCCCTCCGGACCGGTGACGAAGTCAATGAAAGCCTCGGCCAGCCCGTCGCCAACATTCCCCTTCAGCGCGGCGATCGGGTAGCTGTTCACAGCTACAGCCGACTCGGGGAACGGTACGCCGGTGACCTTGTCGCTTGCGCCTTTGACGTCCGTGACGTAGACCAGGCCAGCATCGGCCTCGCCGGAGATGATCTTGCCGAGCACGTCAGTCACGGACTGCTCCTCGCTGACCGGTGAAATGTTGACACCGGACGCATCCTCAACCCTTTTCGCCGCTGCTCCACAGGGGACCTGCTCCGCACACACCACGACCTTGATCCCTGGTGCTGCCAGGTCGTCGAGTGAGTCGACGGCTGCAGGATTGCCGGGCGGAGTGGCGATCTCCAGCGTGTTCGTCGCAAAATCCTTGGCGATACCGTCCAGCAGATTGGCGGTGACGGCGATCTCCATGTTCCTGGTGTCTGCAGAGGCGAACACGTCGGCAGGTGCGCCCTGCTGCATCTGAGCGACGAGATCGGACGAACCAGCGAAGTTGAACGTCACCGTGACGCCGTCGTGCTTGGCCTCGAACTTCTTGCCGATCTCGGTGAATGAGGCCTTGAGTGACGCCGCCGCGAACACCGTCAGGGTCCGCTGTTGGGTGTGTCCTACCCGGTCGCCGTCCTCGGATCCACAGCTGGCGACCAAGAGGAACAGAGAAACAGCGATGGCGACGACGCGTCTCATTCGAGGCTCTCCACGATCACGTTGGTGGACTTGACGATGGCCACGGCCACGGATCCGGGTTCCAGCCCGAGCTCGGCGACCGCCTCGCTGCTCATCAGCGAGACGACCCGGAATGGTCCACACTGCATGTCCACCTGTGCCATGACGGCATCGGTCTTCACCGCTGTGACGAGTCCGACCAGACGATTGCGTGCCGAGGTCGTCGATCCAGAGTCAGGCAACGACCTTGCCTGGTCCCGCGAGAAGCGCGCCAGCTCGCGCCCATCGATGACCATTCGACCCGATGCATCGTCGGTCGACGTCAGCGCACTGCTGTTCACCCAGCGGCGTACAGTGTCGTCGCTGACCCCGAGGAGCCTCGCGGCGTCGGATATCCGTATCTGCGGCATGCACGCCACTCTAGAGCAGCATCCACGGTTCTAGGTGGCGGAGGGGTATCCGATTCTGTCGTTCCGGGCACGCTCCATGTCATCTGCCAGGTGCGGTTGGTTGTACGGTCCCGGCGCCCGCAACTGGGCGATCACGTTCTGCACCGTCACCGGATCCTTGTCCTGGCTCATCTTGACCTTGCAGGTGAATCGGTCGACCGGGATGCGCAGTCCAACTGTCCCGCGTGCAATGGGCGGCGCCCACTCCTGGTCGAGCCACATCGGCTCCTCGACGTGTTGCTCAAAGTGCGCGACCAGCTTGGTCAGCACGGCCAGATTGGTGTCGGCGTCGAGGATCTCCGGCGTGCCGTGACAGTGGACTGCGCTGAAGTTCCACGTCGGGGCTTTGACCGATCCCGGCTCGTACCAGCTGGGCGACACATAGCCGTGCTGCCCCTGGAACACCACCAACACCTCGCGGTCGCCGAAGTCGTGCAGCAAGTCATCGGGACGACCGACATGGGTAACGAGAACGAGCTCATCACCGCTTGTGTCGTCGAGAAGGAACGGATAGTGCGAGGCGACGAGCTCTCCGTCGTTGTCGCTGACGATCATGGCCCAGGGATTGTCAGCGATGATCTGCCGAACAACCTCGACGTCGGTCGTCGCATGGAGGTCGTTGTGCCTCATGAGTCACTCGAGATTGCGCGCCTGGTGGTGCGGACGATGGCGGCGACGAACGTCTCGTAGAGGTCGGGAGGCAGATCATGTGCCATTCCGGCAATCTCGATGTGCTCTGCGCCGGGAATTGCCGCAGCCGTGGCCTTGCCGCCTGAGCGGTGTACGAGCCGGTCCTTCAGTCCGTGGATCACGGTGACCGGGAGGTCCAAGGTGCCAAGGTCCTTGGTGCGATCCGGTTGTCCCAGCACCGCCAACATGTGACGCACCGTGCCGCTCGCCGACCATCCGCGATCGAACGTCTCACCCGCGCGTGCACGTGAGATTTCTTCGTTCGCGGGATAGTCCGGCGACCCGATCACCTTGGAGGTCCGCAGCGATCGCGAGATGTAGGACTCTCTTGTGCTGCCAGCCGACGCCAGAAGCGCTGGGATGACGCGTGGATTCTGCCACCCGACCGTCCGTTTGCCAGTTGAGGACATGATCGACGTCAACGAGAGGATCCGCTCGGGGCGCGAGATGCACAGCGTCTGGGCGATCATGCCGCCCATCGAGACGCCGACGACGTTGACCCGGTCAAGGCCCAGATGGTCGAGAAGCCCGAGCGCGTCGTCGGCGAAGTCGCTGAGTCCGTAGGGCGGTTCGGAGCGGCCGGCGTATGCCTTGAAGATCGCATTCTTGTTCACGGTGTGGTGGCTCAGCTTGGTCGAGCGTCCGGTGTCGCGGTTGTCATAGCGGACGACATGGAAGCCCTCCGCTGCGAGCTGCTCGCAGAAATCGACGGACCACCACCCCATCGGTCCACCAAGGCCCATGATCAGCAGGATTGCTGGGTCTTCGGCCTTGCCGAACGTCTCATAGCAGATGTCGATGCCTGAGGGCAGCGAGGCAAACAGTTCTCCCGATGCGGTCATACGTCCTTCAATTCGGTGGAGTCCTCGTGCTCAGTGTTCGTAGTCGACGGCGGAGTACGCCTGGAGCTTGCCAAGCTGGTGCTCACTGGTGATCTTGCGGATCGTGCCACTGCGCGAGCGCATCACGATCGACTCGGTGTATGCCTTGCCGCCGCCGTAGCGGACGCCGTCCATCAGCTCGCCGTCAGTGATGCCGGTGGCGACGAAGAAGCAGTCGTCGGCGCGTACGAGGTCATCGGTGAGCAGGACCCGGTCGAGGTCATGTCCTGCGTCGATCGCGCGCTGGCGCTCGTCGTCATCGATCGGCCACAGCCTTCCCTGGATGGTGCCGCCAATCGCCTTGATGGCACACGCCGCGATGATGCCCTCGGGGGTGCCACCAACTCCGATCAGCATGTCGACGCCGGTGTCAGGGCGCGCTGCTGTTATCCCGCCGGCCACATCGCCGTCGATGATGAACTTGACGCGTGCGCCGCTTGCGCGGATCTCGTCGACGATGGCTTGGTGACGTTCGCGGTCGAGCACACAGACTGTGACGTCGCTGACCGAGATGCCTTTGGCCTTAGCGACGAGACTGATGTTCTCGGCGACCGGGAATCGGATGTCGACGACTTCTGCGGCTTCGGGACCGGTGATGAGCTTCTCCATGTAGAACACCGCAGACGGGTCATACATCGTGCCGCGCGGGGCCACGGCCATGACGGACACCGCGTTGGGCAGGCTCTTGGCCGCCAGTGTCGTGCCATCGATCGGGTCGACAGCCACATCACACTCCGGGCCCGTACCGTCGCCGACCTGTTCGCCGTTGAACAGCATCGGGGCTTCATCCTTTTCGCCCTCGCCGATCACGACGATGCCGTTCATCGGCACGCTGTTGATGAGCTTGCGCATCGCGTTGACCGCGACTCCGTCGGCGCCGTTCTTGTCCCCACGGCCGACCCAGCGACCGGCGGCCATCGCTGCCGCCTCCGTCACACGCACCAGGTCGAGGGCGAGGTTGCGGTCGGGAGCTTGGGCGTCTGGCTGAAGGCGGTCCACAGACGCATCTTACCGGTAGCCGCTCTGGCTGCAGTGGCTCAGGAACGTAGGGTTGCATCGCCAATGCGCGCAGAAGGAGTATGCAAATGAGTTCGAACGGGGCGTCGCGGGGCAACCCGGCAATCGGCGACATCGTACGATCCGTTGCGGTCCTCGGTGTGCTGATCCTCGCACTTTGGGGTCTTGGCCAGGTGTTCACCAACACGCCCGACCGATCGCCGAAGGCGATCGACTACGCAAGCACGGTTCGCAGCGCCCGCCCGGCCGCAGAATTCGAGCTGTTGGCACCCGCTCAGCTGCCGTCGGGCTGGGTTGCGACGTCAGCACGGTTCACCCCAACCTCTTGGCATCTCGGAGTGATCACGGACAAGGACGCTTACATCGGCCTCGAACAGGAGAAGGTCGACGTAATGCGAGTGATCGACGAATTCGCAAAGGACAGCAAGGCCGCCGGCACCGCGACGATAGATGGCAAGATCTGGGACTTCCGCAGAGGTCCTGGCGCCAACGTGACGTACACACGCAGCGAGGCAGGGCTGGCGACGCTCGTGACCGGCGAGGCACCCCGAGCAGCTGTGGAGGACTACGTCTCGTCGTTGTCTGCCTCTTGAACGGGCACAGTTTGATCAGGCGCGGTCAGATCGGGAACTCCGGCCGCAACCGCAAGCCGCGATCGGGCACCATCGAGCCATTGCTGGCACACCTTGGCGAGGAGCTCTCCGCGTTCCCACAGTGCCAATGACTCATCGAGGCTGGTGCCACCGGTTTCGAGCTTCTGCACGACGGAGATGAGCTCGTCGCGGGCCTGCTCATACGGGATTTCGGGCGCGTCAGCCACGGTTGCCATCCTTGTCGGTGATGTTGGTGGAGCGTACGCCGACGTTGCCGTCTGCGAGTCGAACTGTGAGCTCGGTGTCCGGCGGGACCTGCACAACGGAACGTATGACGGTGCCGTCGGCCAGATGGGCGACGGCGTAGCCGCGCTCCAGGGTCGCGAGAGGTGAGAGCGCGCGTACGCGGGCCAGGTGGTGCCCGATCTCATCGCTCGACCGGTCGAGCCGGTGGGTGATCGATCGCCGGGCCCTGTCACGGGCGTCATGGATGACGTTCTCCTGCAGGTCCACCACGGTCAGCGGATTGGCCATCACCGGGCGCGAGCGGATCGCCTCCAGTCCCCGCGCCTCCCGTTCGAGCATCGACCTGATCGCCAGATTGGCTCGTTCACGCATGGACGCAACCCCGGCGAGCTCCTCACGAACGTCGGGCACGATGCGTTTGGCGGCATCAGTGGGAGTGGACGCCCGCAGGTCGGCGACGAGGTCGAGCAACGGGGTGTCGGGCTCGTGGCCGATGGCGCTGACGACTGGTTTGTTGACGGAGTAGACCGCGCGGATGAGTCCCTCATCTGAGAACGGCAGAAGGTCTTCGACCGAGCCGCCTCCACGGGCAATCACGATGAGGTCGATCGAGTCGTCACTAGACAACTCCTGCAGAGCCAGCATGACGTCGGCTGCCGACTTGTTGCCCTGCATCAGCGCGTGGCGTACGACGAAGTGCACGTCGGGCCAGCGCAGGCGGGCGTTCTCGAGGATGTCGCGCTCGGCAGCTGAAGCCTTGCCGGTGATCAGCCCGATGCCACGTGGCAGCAGAGGAAGCGGCTTCTTGAGGCGTGGGTCAAACAGCCCTTCAGCGGCAAGCAGCTGTTTGCGTCGCTCAAGCTGGGCGAGCAGCTCGCCTTCGCCCTGGGGGCGTATCTCACGCAGCTCCAGCGACAAGGACCCGCGGGGTGCATAAAACGTCGGTTTGGCATGAACGATGACGCGCGCGCCCTCGGTGATGGGCGTCGGTGACGCGTCGAGGATCACCGAGCTGCAGGTGGCTTCGATGGAGAGCTTGGCCGTGAGGTCGCGCAGCGTCAGGAAGCACACCCCTTGGCGCCGGGTGAGCTGGGCGATCTCGGCCTCGACCCAGACCGCGCCGAGGCGACCGACGTAGCCCTCGATGAGCTGCGAGATCTGCCGCAGCGGCGCGGGCGCCTCCGCCGTCGTCTCGAGTGCCATACCGACACCCTAAGGGTGATGAACGACAGCGCTACCCCGGAACAGGTGGCTGCGTACAGGGCGGCCAACCGCCTGTGACCAGTCACCTAGGATGGGGGCATGACTGAAGTGTCGCTCGGCATGCCGACCGTTGGAGGCAGCGTCCTGCTTGCCGACCCCCGCGGCTATTGCGCCGGTGTCGACCGTGCAGTGATCACTGTCGAGAAGGCGCTCGACCTCTATGGAGCTCCGGTCTACGTACGCAAGCAGATCGTGCACAACAAGCACGTCGTCAACAACCTGTCTGAACGTGGAGCCATTTTCGTCGAGGAGCTCGATGAGGTGCCCGAGGGCGCGACGGTGGTGTTCTCGGCCCACGGTGTCTCACCGATGGTGCATGCCGAGGCCGCCGAGCGTAGCCTCAAGACGATCGACGCGACTTGCCCCCTGGTCACCAAGGTCCACCACGAGGCACGCCGGTTTGCCAGCGAGGGATACAGCATCCTGCTGATCGGACACGAAGGGCACGAAGAGGTCGAGGGCACCGCTGGTGAGGCGCCCGACCACATCACGCTGGTGCAGACCCCCGACGACGTCGACGGGCTCGAGTTTCCCGAGGGTACGCGTCTGTCGTGGCTCTCGCAGACGACACTGAGTGTTGACGAGACGATGGAGACCGTACGACGACTGCGCGAGAAGTTCCCGCAGCTGGAAGATCCGCCCAGCGACGACATTTGTTATGCGACCCAGAACCGCCAGGTCGCGGTCAAGGAGATTGCCAGGAATGCTGATCTGGTGATCGTCGTCGGGTCAGCCAACTCGTCCAACTCGGTGCGCCTCGTCGAGGTTGCACTCGAAGCCGGTGCCAAGGCGTCATACCGCATCGACGACATCTCTGAGATCGACGAGGCGTGGCTCGACGGCGTCGAGCACGTGGGTGTCACCTCAGGCGCGTCAGTGCCCGACGACCTGGTGCAGGAGGTGCTGGCCTATCTGAGCGAGCACGGTCATCCGGATGCGGACGCCGTACGTACGGCCGACGAGAGCTTGATCTTCGCTCTCCCGCCTGAACTCCGCAAAGACATGAAGGCTGCTGGCGTTCCCTACAAGTAGTCAGCTCTTGGGATTGTAGAAGAACGCCTTGGCGACCCAGATGAGTCCGATCACCATGCCGCCAATCGCGGCGAAGAGTCCGACGTTGTCGTTCCCCGTCATTCCCAGAATCGCGACTGAGACGCCGTAGATCATGGACAAGAAGATGACGACGCGAGTAGGCATGTCGGGGCTCATGTAGTCACCCTAACCGCGAACCCGAGTCGGACTGGACCATGGCCCGAGCGAAGCGAGGGAAGGGTGGTTTGCGAGCTTGCGAGCAAACGCTCGCGAAGCGAGCACGGGCGCGTAGCGCACGTCACCCCCACCAGAACGCTCCCGCGATCACCACGTACAGCGCGATCAGTGCGGCTCCTTCGAGCCAGTTGGACTCGCCGTCGAACGTGATGATGGTGACGAGTACGACGGCGAGCAGCAGGCAAGCGACGAGCAGCGGGCTGAAAACCAGCGTGAGAGTTGCAAGCCCGAAGATGACGCTGACCAGCATCAGTGCTGGTGCGAGCACGAGCGAGATCTGGATCGGGCTGTTGAGGATCACGGCGAATGCGTACTCCGACTGGCCCTTGTATGCGAGCTGGACTCCGACGATGTTCTCGATCGCGTTGCCGGCGATGGCGACAATGACGAGTCCGGCAAATACGGGCGAGACATTGAGCGAGTCCATCGCCGGCTCGAGGGCATCAACGAACCAGTCGGACACTAAGGCGGCGAGGACGCTGGCCACAGCGAGCAGTCCGATCGCGAGGCCTACTGGCCACCGGGGCGCCTCGGCATGGGGATCGGCGGAGTCATTTCCACGGCGCAACGAGGCAGGCAGAGAGAGCGCGAACAGCGAGAGGAGCACGATGGAGACGATGATCGAGAACGCCTTCTCGTGCTCGACAGCTGGCGTGTGGAGCCCGTGTGCCAGCGAGGGGATTGCCAGAGCGGCGACCGACAGCAGCATGAGCACGGCGATCGTACGAGCGCGCTCGGAGTCGAGCCGTTGGGTGCCGTGCTTGAGTCCGCCAACGAGGAACGCCGTTCCGAGGACGAGCAGCAGATTGGCGAGAACCGAGCCGATGAGCGCGGCCTTGACGACGTCGACCAGTCCGGCGCGCAGCGCAAAGATCGCGATGAACAGCTCGGGCAGGTTGCCGAGCGCAGATTGCAGGACGCCGGTGGCGCCCGGGCCAAAGCGATCTCCCAGTTGTTCGACACTGCGGCCCACCAGTGTTGCGAGCAGTGTCACGGCGACGGCAGCCACGGCGAACGCCGAGACTGCACCCCACTCGAAGTAGTGCGCAAGCCCAGCGAGGAAGACCATCATTGCGCCACCACCGAGGACAACGTGGTCCGATCGTATGAAGATCGGCGATCCGGTCGTGGTGCTCATAGGCACGATCGTGTCAGACCCGAGGCGTCTGGTGACAGACTCTTCCCGTGGATACCGCTCTGAGCCTTGTTGGCCTGTTGGCGATCGCGGTCGCGGTGAGCGCGCTGGCTGGCAAATACTCGATGTCACCCCCACTGGTGTTGATCGTCGTCGGTGTCGGCGTTTCCTACCTGTCGTTTGTGCCGGAGTTCAGGCTGACGCCCGAGATCGTGCTGATCGGCCTGCTGCCACCGTTGCTCTATGCCGCAGCGATTCGTACCTCGCTCGTCGATTTCCGCGCCAACCGTCGTCCCATCGCCTTGCTGAGCGTGGGACTGGTCATCTTCACCACGACGAGTGTCGGGCTGCTGGTGTGGTGGCTCCTCGACGTGCCGTTGGCCGTAGGGTTCGCGCTGGGTGCTGTGGTCGCTCCGCCCGATGCCGTCGCGGCGACCACGATCGCCAGAAGGGTCGGTCTGCCGCGTCGCGTCGTGACGATCCTCGAGGGTGAAAGCCTGGTGAACGACGCGACCGCGATCGTCACCTTGCGTACGTCGATCGCCGCGATCGCCGGTTCGGTCAGCGCTTGGCAGGTCGGCGCAGGGTTCCTCGTGTCGGCCGTCGGCGGTGTGCTGATCGGCCTGGCGGTCGCGTTCATTGTCGGACACATCCGCAATCTCATTCAGGACGATGTCACCGACGTGGCGGTCTCGCTCCTCACGCCGTGGATCGCATACCTTCCGGCCGAGCAGATCCACATACGCGGTCTGGATTCCCAACCATCGGGTGTGCTTGCCGTCGTGGTCGCCGGCATCATCTTGGGTCACAAGTCACCGCGCATCCAGTCGGCCTCGTCGCGGCTGTTCGAGCGTACGAACTGGACCACGATCTCCTACGTCCTCGAAAACTCGATCTTCCTGCTGATCGGGCTGCAGGTCCGCTCGATTGTCGATGATCTCGGCAACAGTGACATGTCGGCGATGCGGATTGCCTGGTCGTGTGCGGCTGTCCTCGCTGCGGTGATCGCATTGCGCATCATCTGGGTTTTCCCGGCGACATATCTGCCACGGCTGATCCCAAGGATCGCCGCATCTGAGCCGCGACCCTCGCCGCGGGCGGTGTTCCTCGTGGCGTGGACGGGCATGCGGGGGGTGGTGACACTGGCGGCGGTGTTTCTGCTGCCCGAGGACACCGCACAGCGCGAGGTTCTCGTGCTCATGGCGTTCGTTGTCACCGTCGGCACCTTGCTGGTGCAGGGCCTGACCATTCCGAGCCTGGTTCGCTGGCTCAAGGTTCCAGGGCCAGACATTCAGGAGGACCACCTGCAGGAGGCGACTGTCCTACAGTCCGTCACCGAGGCGGGAATGACCTATCTCGACGAGGAGCTGGACAGCAGCGCGGTATCCGATGCGGTGATGCGCCGGTTGCGCGTGCGGGCGACCGATCGTACGAATGCCGTGTGGGAGCGTCTCGGTGGCACCGAGACACCAAGTGCGCAGTATTCGCGTGTGCGCGCCGAGATGATCAAGCGCGAGCGCGATGAGCTGCTTCGCATCCGCAAGCTGGGGACTGTCGACCAAACCGTGCTCGGACTGGTCATGAACTCGCTCGATGTCGAGGAATCGATCCTGGATCGTATGTATGAAGACGCGACGACTGCCGACAGGGAGATCGAGTTGAGACCGACTACAGACCCCGAGGCCGCGTGCGAACATCTCGCCGAGGCGTGCACCGTGCCGACACCCCTGACGCCGACCGGCTGTGAGGAGTGTCTGGCCGACGGCACGGATTGGGTGCATCTGCGGTTGTGCATGGCCTGCGGACACGTGGGCTGCTGCGACTCGTCGGTCGGCATGCACGGGACCCAGCACTTTCGAGACAGTGGTCACCCGGTGATGCGCAGCTTTGAGCCGGGCGAGGCGTGGCGCTGGTGCTTCATCGACCAGGCCAACGGCTGAGGACCGCCAAGATCCAAATCATGCTACTTGTCGGGAGCCGTCGTGATGCGTAGTGCGATGAGGACGAGTGCGAGGCCGTGCCCCACGACCAGAGTCATGCCGTGGTCGATCGTGGCGGCGATCAGTCGCGCGACCGCGCCTGCGTCCTTGGCCATGCCGTTGACGTGGATCGCGTCAGGCCAGAACAGTGTGACGACCCCAAGCGTGCCGATCAGCAACATGGGTGGGAACACGCCGGCCTGAAACAGCGAGTCAAGATCGACGCCCAGAGCCACCGTGATCACGATCAGGACGAAGCCGAGGGAGAACACGAAGCCAAGCTGACCGTCGTCGGCGAGGTCAAGGCCCGTCAGCGTGGCCATCGCGATGCCTGCGACCAGGATCGCCTGGCGTCCATTCAGATCGCGGCGCGCCCATGCCACCGATGACATCGTCTCGACCGGGGCCGTGGGCATACGTCCATCATGCTCCGTGGAGGCGACACTTTGCGGGAGGTGACCTGATAGGAACGAGTCGTGACCTCCATCGAGACCGAACGGCTGACGCTGCGGTCGTTTGTCCACGCCGACGCTGAGCGGGTGCTCGACATACACAGCCGGATCGAGGTGGTGCGCTGGCTGAGCGACCCGCCCTTCGTGCTGATGGCCGATCTTGATGAAGCCCGCACCTGGATCGACAACTGGAACACCGGAGACGTCGGGCCGGCCAGTTGTGGACTCGCGATCGAGGTGCGCGACACAGGCGTCGTCGCTGGCACCGTGATGATCACCAAGGTCCCCTATCCCATCCGCGACGAGCGGCAGGTCGGCTGGCACTTGCACCCTGACTCGGTCGGCCACGGATATGTCACCGAGGCAGCCACGCTGCTGATCGACAGGGCGTTCACAGCTGGCCTCGACGAGATCTGGTGTGGCATGTACCCGGACAACCACGCCTCGGCAGCAGTGGCCACCCGACTCCGACTGATCGACCGAGGTATCGTGCCTGACCCTTGGTACGAGGGCTACTCGCACCTGTTCAGCGCAACAGCGAAGGAGTGGGCCGACCGATGATCGAGACCAACCGACTGTTCCTGCGTCCCTTCACGCACGACGACGCCGCGCGTCTGTTCGACATCTTCCGCCGGCCCGAGGTTGCGAAGTGGAGTGGCAACGGCAAGCCGATGGAGTCAATCGACGAGGCGCACGAACGCATCGACCGCTATCCCGTGCGCCGGGGCACACACCCGGCGACGGGGGTCTTCGCCGCCGAGCTCAAGGACACCGGAGTGGTGGCCGGCATGTGCATGCTCGTACCGCTGCCGCCGAGCAAGGGCATCGACCGTGAAGACGTGGAGGTCGGTTGGCACTTGCACCCCGATGCCTGGGGCAACGGCTACGCCACAGAGGGTGCGACAGCACTCGTCGAGCGGGCGTTTGAGGCCGACATACCTGAGCTCTACGCCGTCACTGACGTCGACAACATCGCCTCCCAGGCCGTGTGTCGTCGGCTGGGGATGGAGGACATCGGACTCAGTGCGGATTGGTATGACCTCGAGCTGCGAGCCTTCCATCTGTCGGGCCCTGGCGAGCCCGTAAAGTAGTTCCTTGTGGCTCTCTCCATCGGTATCGTCGGACTCCCCAATGCGGGAAAGTCGACCCTCTTCAACGCCCTCACCAAGAACGACGTACTTGCGGCCAACTACCCGTTCGCGACGATCGAGCCCAATGTCGGTGTCGTCGGTGTGCCCGACTCACGCCTCGGCGAGCTCGCCGAGATCTTCGGCTCGGCCAAACAGCTGCCCGCGACGGTGCAGTTCGTCGACATCGCAGGCATCGTCCGCGGTGCGTCGGAGGGTGAGGGGCTCGGTAACAAGTTCCTCTCACACATTCGTGAGTCTGACGCGATCTGTCAGGTCACCCGCGTGTTCCGCGATGAGGACGTCACCCACGTCGACGGCAAGGTGTCGCCCGCCGATGACGTCGAGACCATCGCGACCGAGTTGATACTTGCCGATCTGCAGACGATCGAGAACGCGCTTCCGCGTCTCGACAAGGAGTCCCGCAAGGACAAGTCGCTGGTCCCCGCATACGAAGCAGCCAAGGCAGCGCAGACCGTGCTTGAAGGCGGGACGGGAGCATTTCAAGCGGGGCTCGACCTTGCGCCGTTGCGTGACCTGCACCTGCTCAGCGCAAAGCCGCAGATCTTCGTGTTCAACTGTGACACCGAGGAACTCAGCGACGAAGACCTCAGGAGGCGTATGCGTGACATCGTCGCTCCCGCTGAGGCGATCTTCCTCGACGCCAAGTCCGAGGCCGAGCTGGTCGAGCTGGGCGACGATGAGGAAGCCGACGCCATGCGTGCCGAGATGCTCGCCGACATGGGTGTCGACGAGCCAGGTCTCGATGCGTTGGCTCGCGTTGGGTTCGACACGCTCGGCCTGCAGACCTACTTGACCGCCGGCCCCAAGGAATCGCGCGCGTGGACCATCCCCAAAGGCGCGACGGCCCCGCAAGCGGCCGGCGTGATCCATACGGACTTCGAGCGCGGCTTCATCAAGGCCGAGATCGTCTCGTTCGATGACTTGGTCTCGGCCGGTTCCATGGCGACTGCCAAGTCCGCGGGCAAGGTCCGTATGGAGGGCAAGGACTACGTCATGTCAGACGGCGACGTCGTCGAGTTCCGCTTCAACGTCTGAATCGCCGCGTTTGCACAGGTCAGAGGCCTAACAGAGGCCAGCGGTCCGCAAATAGTCCGCAAGAATATCCGGAGAATCCGTCCGGATTCGTGCCTATCCGACGCCAGGGCTGGCCTCGAAGAGGCGGTTCAATGAGCAGGCAATGGCGGCAAAATGACGTGACAGGCAAGGCCCCGACACAGTCTCACGACTGAGCCACAGAGTCATGGGACGCCCGCGTGTCCGGAGACTCAGACTTCCAGGGTGCTCCGGGCCACGATTTACTGGTCCCGGAACTTCAGCATGTCGCTCCGCAGCCGTGAAAACTCGGCCGCCAGTTCACGTCCCTTCGTCTCTGTCGTAATAAGTACTCGGACGCGGCTGTACTGGCTCGTCCTAACCCAGACATCGAAGCGCTCGGCCTCTTCGAGCTCAATCTCTCCCGACTCGGACAGGCGGCAAGTAAACAGCGGAGCCTCGGTGATCACTATTGGGATCGAAGCTGCCACAGGCATTGTTCCCTTCGGGTCGTCCGCAAACGATGCCGCGACGGTGGAACGAGAACGGGCGAAACTCACGGCTTGGCGTGCTGCGTCCATTACGGAGTTCACGCTGTCCTTGCCCATGGCCGACAAAGCATGAGTGGGCATTTCCACGGTCCGGAGAACACCGCTCTTGCTGATCGCGGCCGCGAGCGCGTTCAAGTCCTCCTTTGGCCACTCTCCTCCGATGGTGGCCAGCTCGTCGGGCTTGTCGGGACGCACCCACATGTCGTCGAAGAAGGCCACCCACGGGTGGCCTTGGCCAGACTTGCATTCGATGATCGCCTCGACCGTGATCGACAGCCCGTTCGCGATCCAATGGTATCCGGCAAGAACGTCGCCCTCGCGTGTTGTAGAGGGCACGTTCGGATCTTGGAAGGGCACCGACTGGCGTACGTACTTCGCGCCGCCCTGCGCGGTGAAGGCCCGGGCGACTCGAAGTTCGAGTGCGCGGCCGCTCTCTTCCACCCACTGGAGCAACTTCTCGGTCAGGTCTTCGGGCATGAGACAAGCCTCCACGACAGGCGGGTGATCGTTCAGGCGACTCACCGAACGCCGCGGCACGCTTGCGGTGCAGATTCGAATGTGCCGGCCGGCGGCGGGTTGACGCACGTTGGTTCCTGACGGGCAGGCCCTGCCTCACGCTCGCGTAACGACGGGCTCGCTACGAATAGCGCACTTTGTCGGACATGCTGCCCTAGGGTGCCCGAAAGCCGCTCCCGAAGAGCAGCAAATCGGAGGCACCCCGAGCCGTCCGCCCATCGACGGTAGCTTCAGTGAGAATGGGCTGCTGGTGGAGCCGATGCCACGTTCGTCCGCCTCTGGCGGACCATACTTCCCCGTGCTCAGCCCCTGAGCGCAGTCATCGGCGGGGATCCGCGCTGCGGCAATCCGCCACCCCGTTGCGCGATAATGGGACTGTCGTTAGTCGATGAGTCTCGGTTGGAGTGTCTCCACGCTGACGGCCTCGCGCACGTACTTCAGGAGCAGCAGTGACGAAAGCCAAGGCGCCCGCCGCGAAACAGGCGGCCTCCACTCTTGCTCAGTTGTCCGCTGCGCAATCTGAGGAGTTCGCGCGGACCCATAAGCGGCTTGTCGTCCATGACTACCTTCCCCAGACGTTCCACGACGGTGCCGCCGAGGCAAGCAAGTGTGAGTGGAGCTCGCACGTCGCCGCCAGCCTCACCCCCGAGGAGGCAGGCGCGCTCGCCTGGGTGGTCATCGACAAGATGATGCAGGTCCGCTTCGGCCCGGCCACCAGCCTGTACGACACGTGGCGCGAGCACACTCTCGCAGAAACCAAGATTCCCTCACCGGACCACGAGACCATCGCTTCGTTCATCGAGCCGGTCTTCGGGCTGCCGAAAAATCCGAAGAGCGAGGACCACCTGCACGGGCACGTCGGTGAGTGGCTCTGGCACCTGCTCACCAAAGAGAACGCAGCCGTCCTGGTCCAGCCCGACCCGAAGGGCGACGTGACTGACGCTGGCGCCGACGGGTTCTCCATCTACGAGAACCCCGCGGGTGCGCTGCGGTTCCGACTTTGGGAGAGCAAGAAGTACACCGGCTCCGGGTCGCTGTCGACCAGCCTCAACCGGGCCTACAACCAGATCGCCACCTCCGGCCAGCGTTACGTCGCCAAAATCGTTGGCACCTTCACGCCGGGCTCGTACGACGACGAGATGCTCGCCTTCATGGCCGAGGTGCCCGCCGCGTGGACCGAAGGAGACGAGCTCATCGGCGCCGGGGTGACGCTCGCGACCCACCGGTCCCTGCCCAAGGCTCCGTTCAAAAAGATGAGCAAGAAGCTGCCGCTGCTGGACAAACCTGGTCAGCTACGTGGCCTGGCCACCAGCATCAGCTGTTACGACGAGCTCGCCAAGACGGTGCGGAGGTTTGCGTGGACCGCGCTCTAGCCGCCGAGCACCTCAACGCTGCGTTCGGCGACGACCAGCTCACCGAGATCCCCACCGTCACCGAGCTCACCGAACTCGTCGCCGAACTCGAGATCGAGCTCGTCCGCGGCCTCACTGACACCGGATTCCGCGCCGACCTCACACCGCTGCGACGCACAGCCTGGTACCTGCACGGGATCGCCTCCACCGCCGAGGGCTTCCGCTACCCGCTCGAGCAGCGCCGCCGCGCGTTCGCCGTGAGCGCCCACGTTCTCGACCTCCTCCTCGAGGACCCAGCCGAACTAGGCCGAGAGCGACTCGCCAGCACATTCGCAGCACAAGTCGGCTACCACCGAGCCGACGAGAGCCCCAACGCCGGCGCCATCTACCGCAAGATGCGTGACACCGTGGGTGAGCCAGCAGATTTCACCGACAGCGCAGACGTCGCTCTCCAAGCTGGGATCGTGTTCCTCGGCCTCGACATGGCCACCCTTAACCAGCGGCTACGCACCTGGGCGACAGCCGCCGCCGCGCTCACCCGCGGAACCGAGCTCGAAAGCCTCGACGGCACCACGTTCGGCCCAACCCAGCGGCTCCTGCGCGGCGTCGCGGACCTCGTCCAGTACCTGCGCGAAGGCAGCCCCGACGCGCTCGAGACTGCCCGCGGGCACCTGCGCCTGGTCGTCGACGACGAAGTCGGCCTCAGCGACCTCGACACCCGCTGGGTAGCCGGACACCTCCTCGCCCTCGCCGACGGGCTCGCCGACAGCAGCATTTGGGCAGTCCTCCCACCCGACCTCCCCGCAGCCGTC
>CAZWZC010000025.1:0-1541 GCA_964638755.1 uncultured Aeromicrobium sp.
CATCGAGATGGCCGGCTGGTCGACTGTGATCAGCGGCAGCGCGACCGGGTTGTCCGGATCGGCGAGCGTCTCGCCGATCGTGATGTCGGGGATTCCGGCGATGGCGACGATGTCACCAGGACCCGCGCTCTCGCCGGGCACGCGCTCGAGCTCGTTGGTGACCAGGAGCTCAGTGATCTTGACCTTCTCAGTCGTTCCGTCGTGCTTCATCCACGCGACCTGGGCGCCCTTCTTGAGCGTGCCCTCGAAGACGCGCACAAGGGCGAGCCGGCCGAGGAACGGGGATGCGTCGAGGTTGGTGACGTGCGCCTGCAGCGGCGCACCCTCGGTATACTCCGGTGCAGGAACGGCTTCCATGATCGTCTGGAAGAGCGGGATGAGGTTGTCGCTGTCGGGCATGCCGCCATCTTCCGGCTGCGTCAGCGAGGCGCGGCCGGCGCGGGCCGAGGCGTACACGACGGGGAAGTCGAGGGCAGTCTGGCTGGCGCCATCCTCAAGCAGATCGAGAAAGAGCTCGTACGTCTCGTCGACGACCTCTGCGATGCGCGAGTCGGGACGGTCAACCTTGTTGACCACGAGGACGACTGGCATCTTGGCGGCGAGCGCCTTGCGCAGAACGAAGCGCGTCTGCGGGAGTGGGCCTTCTGATGCGTCGACCAACAAGATGACGGCGTCGACCATGGAGAGTCCCCGCTCGACCTCGCCACCGAAATCGGCGTGGCCGGGGGTGTCGATGATGTTGATGGTGACCCCGCCGTCGGGCGAGCCCGGACCGTTGTAGCGCACCGCTGTGTTCTTGGCGAGGATCGTGATGCCCTTTTCGCGCTCGAGGTCTCCTGAGTCCATGGCTCGTTCGGCAAGCTGGTGGTGCTCGTCGAAGTGGCCTTGCTGCTGGAGCATGGCGTCGACGAGGGTCGTCTTGCCGTGATCGACGTGGGCGACGATTGCGACGTTGCGCAGGTCAGAGCGGATGGGCATGCGAAAAATTGTCCTTGGCGTGGGGAATGCTCGAACGAAGCGGAGCCTTGACATTCTACGGGTGCAGACGCCTCGCCGACGAATCGCGCCATTGACTATTCGTTGCGTGTTGGCAATAGTGCTGGTTCCGCAATAGTTGCACATCTGTTAGGGTTTTCCGGTGGACAAGAACGGCCAGCTCCAAGAGACGCTCGAGCGATTCCTCATGCGCTGCATGAGCAGTGCGGAGGCGCAGGGCATCGACCGGCTGCTTGAGCTTGAGCTGTCAATCAGCCAGGCCAAGACACTGTTCGTCTTGGCCCAATCTGCCGAGCCGCTCCCCATCCACGCGATTGCCGAACACATCCGTCTGTCGGTTGCAGCCACGGGCCGCAACATCGACAGCCTCGTCAAGATGGGGCTCGTCGAGCGACGCGAGGACGAGACGGATCGTCGGGTCAAGCTCGTCACCATCACCAAAGCAGGCGATGAGGTGGCCGACCAACACCTTGAGGCACGACGCACCGCCCTTCGCGCAATGGTGTCTCGTCTGAAACCCGATGAGGCCACCCGGCTTCATGACG
>CAZWZC010000025.1:1551-29817 GCA_964638755.1 uncultured Aeromicrobium sp.
TGCTGGTCGACGTGGGCCACGACATGGAGGACGTCTGCCCGGATGTGACCTTCCAGAAAACATCGAAGCAGCAGTCCTCAAGATTGCGGGCGTCGTCGTGATCGGCTCGATCATGTCCATCCTCGACATCACCGTCGTGAACGTCGCACTGCCGACGTTCCAGCGGGTCTTCGTAACCGGCGGCAACGAGCTCGACTACTCGCTCGTCGCCTGGACCGTGACCGCCTACACGCTGGCATTGGCCACCGTCATCCCGCTGACCGGCTGGGCCGCTGATCGCTTCGGCACCAAGCGCCTCTACATGGTCGCCATCAGCCTGTTCACCCTCGGCTCTGTGCTGTGCGCGGCCGCGTGGGACATCAACTCACTGATCGCATTCCGAGTCCTTCAAGGTCTCGGTGGAGGCATGCTGATGCCGCTCGGTATGACGATCATGACCCGCGCAGCGGGACCTCACCGCATGGGACGCCTGATGGCAATCCTTGGTGTTCCGATGATGCTCGGCCCGATCCTCGGTCCGATCCTCGGCGGCTGGCTCATCGATCAGGCCTCGTGGCACTGGATCTTCCTGATCAACGCACCCCTTGGCATCATCGCGCTGATCTACTCCTACATGGTCCTGCCCAAGGATGCGCCGGTTCCGTCAGAGTCGTTCGACTTCCTCGGGATGCTGCTCCTGTCACCGGGTCTGGCGTTGTTCCTGTTCGGCATCTCCTCGCTGCCGGGCGAGGGTGGCGACTTCACGGCTCCCCGAGTATGGGTCTCAGCGCTCGCCGGCGTTGCGCTGATCGTGGCGTTCGTGTTCCACGCGTTCCGCCCCGAGCACCCGCTTCTCGACCTGCGACTGTTCAAGAACCGCAACCTGACCATCTCGATCATCACGATGTTCATGTTCGGTGCGGCGTTCTTCGGCGGCTTGCTGCTCGTGCCGACGTACTTCCAGCAGATCCGTGGGGAGTCGACCACGATGGCTGGCGTACTGATGATCGCACAAGGAGTTGGCGCGATCACGACGATGCCCATCGCCGGCGCCCTCGTCGACAAGATGCCGGTGGGGCGCATCATCCCTGTCGGGCTCACGCTGATTGTCGCCGGTATGTTCCCGCTCACCCAGGTCGACACGGACACCTCCTACTGGGTCATCATTCCGGCTCTGTACGTGATGGGAATGGGTATGGGCGCGACGATGATGCCGCTGTTCACATCGGCGCTCAAGACACTCACCAACCACGAGGTTGCTCGCGGGTCGACGCTGCTCAACATCTCGCAGCAGATCGCCAGCTCGATCGGTGTCGCGGTGATGTCGGTCATCTTGACCAATCACCTCAAGGACGGCAAGTTCGCCACTGCGGCGATCGGCTCGGTCACAGACCCGTCGATCATCGAAAAGATCGGTGCGAGCAACATCGCCAAGGGGTTTGAGGAGGCGGCCAACTCGTTCAGCACGACGTTCTGGGTTGCCTGGTCACTCGTCCTGTTGACGGTGATCCCGGCGCTGTTCCTCCCGCGCAAGCAGGAAGCATCACACCTGCTCGACGACGAGGGTCAACCTCCGGTGCTCGTCCACTGAGACCAGCCCTTCGCTGTGTGACTGACCTCAGCTTTGGCGGTGCACCTTGTGGGCCGCCGCCTGGGCGATCGGTTTGACGATCATCAGGTCCACGTTGACGTGCTGAGGCCGCGTAGCCACCCACTGGACTGCGTCGGCGATGTCCTCGGCGAGCAGCGGTTCGGCGACGCCGGCGTACACGGCGTCAGCCTTCTCCTGGTCCCCAAAGCGTAGGAGGGAGAACTCCTCGGTGCGCACCATGCCGGGGGCAATCTCCGAGACGCGCACGGGTTGACCGTTGAGCTCGAGGCGAAGTGTCTCGGTGAGGACGGCAACGGCGTGCTTGACGGCGGAGTAGCCGCCGCCGCCCTCGTACGCCCAGCGCCCGGCCGTCGAGCCGATGTTGATGATCGTGCCTGCACCGCTCGCGATCAGCGCAGGGGCGAGCGCCTTGGTGACTTGCATCGTGCCGATGACATTGATGTCATACATTCGGCGCCACTCGTCAGGATCGCCCTCGATCACCGGATCAGCACCGAGCGCCCCTCCGGCATTGTTGACCAGCACGTTGAGCGTCCCTCCGACGGTTTCGGCGAGTGCGGCCACCTGAGACTCGTCGGTGATGTCGCACTCGATCGCGGTGCCGCCGATCTCTTCGGCGAGAGCGGTGAGGCGATCGATGCGGCGGGCCGCACAGAACACGTGGAAGCCGGCCGCGGCGAGGGCGCGTGCCGACGCCGCACCGATCCCGCTGCTGGCTCCGGTCACGACGGCAGATGTCATAGCGACATCGTTGCAGATGGGCATGTTGCCACCACGTTGCCCTGAACTGTCATGATTGCGGAGGAAGGCGGGTGTTCATGCTCAAGCGCATTGCGATGCTGTCGGCACATACATCCCCGCTCGATCAGCCGGGCAATGGCGATGCGGGCGGCATGAACGTCTACGTGCTCGAGCTCTCGCGCCAGCTCGCTTCTCGAGGCATCGAGGTCGAGATCTTCACCCGGGCCACCTCCCGCCACCAACAGCCTGTCGAGGACCCCGAGCCAGGCATCCGGGTCCACCACGTTGCCGCTGGGCCGTTCGAAGGGCTGGAGAAGAACGACCTCCCCTCGCAGCTCTGCTCATTCGTACGCGATGTGCTCAGAGCCGAGGTCGAACGCGAACCGGGGCATTTCGACCTGGTTCACTCGCACTATTGGCTGTCAGGTCAGGTGGGCACTGTGGCGCGAGAACGGTGGGGCGTACCGCTGGTCCACACGATGCACACCATGGCCAAGGTCAAGAACGCGCAGCTTGCTGACGGTGACTCACCTGAACCGATCGGCCGCGTGTACGGCGAGGAGGAGATCGTCCGGCTCGCTGACCAGCTCATCGCCAACACCGCAGAAGAGCGGCGTGAACTGATCGAGCTCTATGGCGCCGACCCCGATCGGGTCGCCGTCGTGCATCCCGGCGTCGACCTCTCTGTATTCAGGGCTGGTCGCCAGGCCGAGGCCCGCAAGCAACTCGACATCCCCGAGGATGCGGCTGTGCTGCTGTTCGCTGGACGCATCCAACCGCTCAAAGCGCCAGACGTAGTGCTCGCAGCCGCTGCGGTGATGCTTGAACGAGATCCGAGCCTTCGTGATCGCCTGGCCGTCGCGATCGTCGGTGGTGCCTCCGGCAGTGGCCTCGACCGTCCGACAGCGCTCTCCGACCTCAGCGGGGAGCTGGGTCTCGATGACGTGGTGCGGTTCATCCCGCCGGTGAGCCAGGCCGAGCTTGCCAACTGGTACGCCGCCGCGAGCGTGGTGTGCGTGCCGTCCTACAACGAGTCATTCGGGCTGGTCGCGATCGAAGCCCAGGCATGTGGCACGCCGGTCGTTGCCGCCCGAGTCGGCGGCCTGCCGACAGCGGTGTCCGACGGCGTCTCCGGCGTGCTGGTCGACGGTCACGATCCGGCCGACTACGCATTGGCGCTCTACCCGCTGCTTGTGGACACCGAGGTCCGCGAAGCGATGAGTCACAAGGCCGTACGCCATGCCGAATCCTTCGGCTGGGACGTCACCGCAGAGCGCACGCTAGAGGTCTATGCCGCCGCGATTGACTCCTACGCGAAGTCGTCATCGTGACGGACGCAAGGGCGACGATTGTCGAGGCCCTCGAGGCCGCTGAGCTGGAGTACACCGAGCACACGCCCGGCACTTTCGAGATCACCCTTCCGGGGGAGCGCAAGCTGCAAACCGTCTGCCGGCTCGAGGTTGGCGGCCACGCCCTGGGGATCCACGCGTTCGTGTGTCGCAAGCCCGACGAGAACCATCAAGTCGTCTATCGCTGGTTGCTCGAGCGCAACCTCAAGATGTATGCCGTCGCATTTGCCGTCGACGCGGCTGGTGACATCTACCTTGACGGCCGACTTCCGCTGTCGGCGATCACGGTCGACGAGCTCGATCGTGTGCTCGGTGCGGTGCTGACATATGCCGATGAGTCGTTCAACACGATCCTCGAGCTTGGCTTCTCCTCATCGATTCGCAAGGAGTGGGAGTGGCGTGAGTCGCGCGGTGAGTCGACCCGCAACCTCGCCGCCTTCAAGCATCTCCGACCCTGAGTACTTCGTCCGCCCATGCGGCGATTGCCTGACCCGCGAGCTCGAGCTGCTCGTGGTGCGGATTGTGTCCGGCCTCGACCATGACGTATTTGGCCCGCGGGTACGCGTCGGCGAGTGCGTCGGCATCGGCCCATCCGACGACGGGGTCCTGACGGCCGAGGACGAACGTCACTGGCTTGGTGAACGCCGGACCGCGCTCCGGCCGCTGCTCGAAGTCGTACGCGGCGGCGATCCGGGCGATGGCCTCCTGGTCACCGAGCGCGATGCCCGGAAGAACGTCGCGTACGTAGAGATCCCAGCTCGCCCGGTCCTGCCGGTAGGTGATGCTGGCGAAGTCCTCCCAGTCGGCCGGATCCACGGTTGCCGCCAGCTCACGGTCGACGTTGACTGGCGCGTGAATGGGCAACGTACGAGCAGAGTGGTCCGCAATGACCATCGGTGCGAGGAGCGCCATGCCAAGACTGCGATCGGGCGCCCGACCTGTCAGCGCACGTGAGACGGCACCGCCGAAGGACGAGCCGATGAACCCCCGAGGGGTGTCACCCAGTGTGCTTTCGAGGAACGCCGACACCCGATCCACCACATCGTCCGCGCTGTCAATGCCATCGCCGGTGCTGTGACCATGGCCGGGCAAGTCGAGGTGGAGGCGTCGTACGGGCTGGTCACGAAGTGACGACTCGACGACGTCGAGGGTCAGTCGGTGGTCGACGGTGAAGCCGTGCAGCACCACCACAGGGACGCCGCTGCCGTGCTCAGTCCACGCGATCCCGGTCGCATGATCAACCTGCATGCCGCGACCCTATCTGCCGCCAACCAGTGGTCGCGTAGCGTTGAGAACGTGAAGGTCCAGGTCTTCGCGGATGTCACAGATCCGTGGTCGTACGTCGGCACGACTCGCTTTGAGCGCGCTGCGGCCATGGTCTCGATCCTCACCGGCGAGCCGATGGAGCTGACGCTTCGTGCGTTCCAACTCCAGCCCGATGAGCCCAGCGCCGGTCGCCCTCTGATGGAGGCCATGGCCGAACAGCTCGGCGGTCTCGACAAGGCGGAGTTCGTCAACGTCCAGGTCGCCGCCGGCGCCCGAATCACCGGTATCGACCTCAATTTTGAGGAGGCGATCCAGGCCAACTCGTTCGATGCGTGGCGTCTGCTGACCTGGGCCGATGAGGACGGTCCCGGTGTCCAGCACGACCTCGCTCAGCAGTTGTGGCGCGCTCATTTCCTCGAGGGCGCAGACATCGGCGACCCCCTCGTCCTCTCGACCCGTGCCGCTCTCGTCGGCCTCGACCTTGAGACGGCTGAGGCGCTGCTGGCGAGCACCGAGTACGCCGATGAGGTTCGTGTGCAGGTGCGAACGGGTCATGGGCTCGGCATCAAGCAGTTGCCCTATGTGGTGATCGAGAACACCTGGAGCCTCGAAGGCGTGCACTCCCAGAACGACTACGTCCAGGCTCTGAGCCGGATCTACTCGGAGTGGAAGGCCGATGAAGCCGACGTTGGCTGACCCAATAGGCTCAATCGCATGAGTACCTTGATCCTGTTGCGGCACGGGCACAGTGAGTGGAACGCCAAGAATCTCTTCACCGGTTGGGTCGACGTCGACCTGAACGAGCAGGGACTCACCGAGGCCGCCCGAGGCGCTGAGCTGCTCGCCGAGGCCGGTCTGGACCCGGACGTCTCGCACACGTCGTTGCTGCGTCGTGCCATCAGGACAGCCGAGATCGTGCTCAACGGCATCGATCGCCACTGGATTCCCGTGCGCCGGTCGTGGCGCCTCAACGAGCGTCACTACGGAGCACTGCAGGGCAAGGACAAGAAGGCCACGCTTGCGGAGTTCGGGGAGGATCAGTTCATGCAGTGGCGGCGCTCGTACGACACCCCGCCGCCACCAATGCCCGACGACAACGAGTTCAGCCAGGCGGGAGACCCGCGTTACGCCGATCTGCCTGACGAGCTGCTACCTCGCACCGAGGCGCTGGCTCAGGTGCTCGACCGGATGCTGCCCTACTGGTATGACTCCATCGTCCCTGATCTGCTCGTCGGCAAGGTCGTGCTCGCCACGGCCCACGGCAACTCGCTGCGTGCACTCGTCAAACACCTCGACGGGCTCAGCGAAGAGGCTGTCGTCAGCCTCAACATCCCGACCGGTATCCCACTTGTCTATGAGCTTGACGACAACCTCAAGCCAACGGTCAAAGGGGGCACCTACCTCGACCCCGAGGCTGCCGAAGCAGCGATCGCCGCCGTGGCCAACCAAGGGCGATAGACCAAAGGCCGCCCACGGCCTGAGCGTCTATCGAGGTTGAGCGTGCCACGCCGAAGGCGTCAGGAAGGTCGAAACCAGGTGAGGCGACCGCGCAGCGCGACTAGAACTTTGCGTCGTCGTCTCACCGGTGTTTCGGACCTGGCGGCTTCGCCGCGGCGCTCAACCCGATTCCTGACATCCTTCGCAGAGCTCAGGATCAGGAATCGTACTTGTAGCCCAGACCTCTCACGGTTGTCAGGGTCGACGGGTTTGTGGGGTCGGGCTCGATCTTGGCTCGCAACCGCTTGACGTGGACGTCTAGGGTCTTGGTGTCGCCCACATAGTCGGCGCCCCATACGCGATCAATCAGCTGGCCACGGGTCAACACGCGACCGGGATTGCGCAGGAAGTACTCAAGCAGCTCGAACTCCTTGAGCGGGAAGCGCGCCACCTCGCCGTCGATCGTCACCAGGTGGCGGTCGACATCCATGCGTACACGGCCCAGCTCGAGCGACGCGTTCTCGTCGACATCGTCGGCGGTGCCACGGCGAAGCACAGCCCGGATGCGGGCAACGAGCTCTCGGGGCGAGTAGGGCTTGGTGACGTAGTCATCAGCACCCAGCTCAAGGCCGACGACCTTGTCCACCTCGCTGTCCTTGGCGCTCACCATGATGATCGGCACCGAGGACGTCTGTCGAATGGTGCGGCACACCTCGGTGCCCGACAACCCGGGAAGCATGAGGTCGAGCAGGATGATGTCGGCCCCGTTTCGGGCGAACTCGGTCAGCGCGTCAGGACCGGTCTCGGCGATCGCGACCTCAAAACCATCCTTGCGCAGAACGTATGACAACGCCTCGCTGTAGCTCGTCTCGTCCTCGACGACCAATACCTTCGTCACGAATGCTCCTCATCGAGTTCCTGGCTGAATGCTGGCATCACGAGCGTGAAGGACGAGCCGAGACCCTGCTCGCTCCAAACCTCGACCGACCCGCCGTTGCTGGCCGCGACATGTTTGACGATCGACAGACCGAGACCGGTGCCACCTGTGGCGCGAGCCCTTGCCGGGTCGACGCGGTAGAACCGCTCGAAGATGCGATCGAGCTCGTCGCCGGGGATGCCGATGCCGTTGTCGGCGACTGTGATCCGTACGTAGGCGTCGACATGGTTCGCCGAGACAGTGACCCGCGAGCCCTCAGGGCTGTAGGTCACGGCATTCTCGACGAGATTGCTGACGGCGGCGTGCAGCTGGGCGCGATCGCCGTGGATGAAGAGGTCAGGCTCGACCGTCGTGACGATCTCGATGCCCTTCTTCTCCGCATCGGTGTCTGAGTGCTCGCAGGCTTCAGAGATCAGCTCACCGACCTTGATCATCGCCGCGTCCTCGCTCAGCAAATCGTTTTGCAGGCGGGAGAGGTCAATGATCTGCTGCACCAGGCGGGTGAGACGTTCGTTTTCCGTGTGCATACGGCTGGAGAACCGTTCGACCGCGTCGGGATCATCCTTGGCTTCGGCGACAGCCTCGGCCAGCAGGTTGAGAGCACCGATCGGAGTCTTGAGCTCATGGCTGACATTGGCGACGAAGTCGCGCCGTACGGTCTCAACGCGCTGCTCGCGGGTGCGGTCATCGGCGAGCACCAGGATCAGCCGTGATCCCAGCGGGGCGACGCGGGCATGGATGTACGTGGTGGTGCCGTGCCGGGGTTGCAGCGAGATGTCGGCTTGGCGTACCTGGCCGTCGCGCCGAACCTGTCTCACAAGTGTCATCAGCTCTTCTGGTTGCAGACGGTCGTCGTGGACGATGCCCATCGCGTGCGCCGGAGCAGAAGCTTGCAGGACAGCATCTGACGAATCGATCAGCACCGTGGAGGACGGCAGGATCGCCAGCACGGCCTCGACTCCGGGTGGAATCGCGGGTGGGGCCTCGGCGACGGTGTTCTGGCGGCGTTCGCTGAACCACCACACGAACGTGATCATTGCGCCGAGCACTGCACCGATCGCCCCGGAGATCAGAACGCTTGCGCTGGTGTCCACACATTGATCGTAGGGTGCCGGGCACGAAGTTTCCGAGCCTGTGAACCGACACCGAAACGACCTTCAGTCCCTGTTCATGTCCTGTTCACCGCGGGTCGTCGTCCGTTCATCCCGTTTCCCTAAAGTGGCAAGCATGCGAGATCAGTACTACGAACAGATGGATGCCATCGTCGACGACCTGGTGAGTCTGACGGGCTCGGTGCGCAACGCGGTTGCCAAGTCGACCCGCGCACTGCTGGGAGCAGACGGCAACGTCGCCGAAGCGGTCATCGCCGGAGACAAGGACATCGACGAGGCCACCGAGATGATCGAGGAGCGCGCGCTCCTCCTGCTGGCAACCCAGCAGCCAGTGGCGACCGACCTGCGTCAGCTCGTGGCAACGTTACGGATGCTCACCGACCTGCAGCGCATGGGCGATCTGGCTGTGCACGTTGCCAAAGTTGCTCGTCGCCGGATGCCCGAATCGGCCGTGCCGGTGAACCTGCACCCGACGATCTCGCAGATGGCCGCGGTCGCTGACTCGATGATCGACTCGGCATCGCGCATCGTCGCCAATCGTGACGTCAGTGCCGCAGCCGAACTTGAGTCCGAGGACGACGAGATGGATCGCCTGCGCCGGGAATTGCTGCGTTCGGTGCTCAGCGTCGAGTGGCAGCACGGTGTTGAGCCGGCCATCGACCTCGCCCTTCTGGGTCGCTATTACGAGCGCATCGGCGACCATGCCGTATCGATGGCGCGGCGCGTCGTCTACCTCGTGACCGGTCAAGGCCAGCTCACCTGAGCCGTGCAGCACCTGCGAGCCAACCACGTACGCCGTGGTGGGCCCCTTGTGTTTGTTCGGCCGGCGTTGCGGTTATTCGGCCGGTGCCGTGGACGTGGGCTCGGTCGGAAGCGGTTCGTTGCCGACGACCTTGTCGTACTCCGCTGTCCGGCTGACCACGGGTGTCTCGACCGTGACCGGTGCAGAATCAGTGAAGCTGAAGGTCACCTTGGCGTAGTAGCCCGCCTTGAGCCCCTCGGTGACCCGGAACCCGCCAGAGTCGGACGCAAGACCGAGGCTCGACAATCTGTCCCTGGGCAGTGGCAGCAGCAGCCGCAGACCTCGGACGGCAAGCTCGTTGCCGTCCATGGTCGTGACGCTGACCGACGACAGACCCTGCTCATCGTCGGTGTTGTTGACGAAGCCCGCCGACACGGTGGCAGAGCCGTCATCGTTTGCCACGAGCACGGAGTTGAGCACGTCGACATCGCCATAGAGGTTGGCACCGACAGCTGCTTGGTACCGCTGGTTGGTCTGGGCATCGAAGCCGCAGGCGCTGAGCGCCAAGAGTGTTGTGGTGGCGAATGTAGCCGCGAGGCGACGTCGTACGGAGCTCACCGGATGCCTGCTTTCCGTCGGTCATTTCATCGGTCGAAAAGTCGTCGCGCTGATCGTATCCGAGACGGCTTTCGAAGGCGCCTTTGACCTCTGGCTACGGCATCTGCTACGGGTCCGAGAGCCAAGATCGGCCACGAGCAGTGTCGGTCGCTCATGTTATCCTTGTCACCTAGGAAAGGTACGTTCCCTATGACTTTCACTGTCGGCGAAACCGTTGTTTACCCCAACCACGGTGCTGCAGTCATCGAAGACATCGAAACCCGACAGATCAAGGGCGAGGACCACGACTACCTGGTTCTCCGCATTGTTTCGCAGACTGACTTGATCGTCCGCGTTCCGGCCCGCAATGTCGATCTGGTGGGTGTCCGCGATGTCGTCGACCTGGCCGGGCTGGAGCGTGTTTTCGACGTGCTGCGTGCCGAGCATGTCGAAGAGCCGACCAACTGGTCTCGTCGCTACAAGGCCAACCTCGAGAAGCTTCACTCCGGTGATGTGCTCAAGGTCGCCGAGGTCGTACGTGACTTGTGGCGCCGTGACCACGAGCGGGGTCTGTCTGCCGGTGAGAAGCGCATGCTGGCCAAGGCTCGTCAGATCCTGGTCTCCGAGCTCGCACTGGCTGAGAAGACCAACGAGGACAAGGCTGAGATCCGCCTCGACGAGGTTCTCGCTTCCTGAGCTGAATCACCGTACGAAGCCCCCGCACCTTCTGCGGGGGCTTCGTCGTTGTGGGGCGGCCAGCCGGCGGCGAAGAGGGCACGCCTGGTGGACGCCAAGTCACCGGCTCAGAGTTGGAACAGCAGAGCGGTCGCGATCGCGGCGATGCCTTCGCCGCGGCCGGTCAGGCCCAGTCCGTCAGTCGTCGTGGCTGAGAGGGAGACGGGCGCCCCCAGTGCGTCGCCGAGGACCCGTTCGGCCTGCTCGCGTCGCGAACCGATCTTGGGCTCGTTGCCGATCACCTGCACGGAGACGTTGCCGATGTTCCAGCCTGCTGCTCGTACGCGTTGGGCCGCCTCACGGAGGAAGTCGACGCCTGCGGCGTTGGCCCACTCCGGCTCGCTGCTGCCGAAGTGGCTGCCGATGTCGCCGAGCCCCGCGGCGCCGAGCACGGAGTCAACCATCGCGTGAGCCGCACAGTCGCCGTCGGAGTGTCCCTCGAGGCCTGCTTCAGCGTCCGGCCACTCGAGCCCGGCGAGCCAGAGGGGACGTCCGGGCACGAGGCGGTGTACGTCGGTACCGATGCCGATCCGCGGAGATGTCACAGGTCGATCATGCCGTACGTCAAGCAGGCCCTCGATGTGCGAGCGATGATGGATTTGTGACACGACGACAAGACTTCGCCATCGGCATGCTCGGTGCGGCCGCCGCCGTTGCCGTGAGCGAGGCTCTCGCGGCCCTGTTCAGTCTGCGCGAATCGCCTGTCCTGGCGCTCGGGCAAACTGTCATCAAGCTGACGCCTGGCGGCATCGCCGAGGGGATCATTGGCGTGGTCGGTAAGAACGACAAACCCCTTGCCGTGGTGTCGGTGATCGTTGCGATCCTTGTGTTGGGAGGCATGGCGGGACTGTGGTGGACCGCCCGGCGCCTCTGGTCGATCGCGCTGATCGCCGGGCTGGTCATTGCCGCATCGGCGGCAATGATCGGCCGGCCGTATTCGTATGGGGTCGCCGTCGTGGTCTGCGTCATCGCCGGCGTGGTTGTTGCTGCCGTCCTCGAGCTGCTGCACCGCGAGGGCGCAGCGTCCGACGATGGCCGTCGCAACCTCCTGCGTACCGCCGGCTTTGTCGTCGCGGCCACCGTGGTCGTCGGTGGCGCTGGCGAGCTGCTCGGCTCGCGCCGTCGTCGCCGTCAGGAGGTCGAACGTGCACGCGCTGCGCTGAAGCTGCCGACCCGCTCAGTTGCGGTACCGTCGGGCGCCGATCTCGGCATCAAGGAGCAGGCGCCGTGGTTGACACCAAATGACGAGTTTTATCGCATCGATACCGCACTGACGCCGCCGCTGATCGATCCCTCCGAGTGGAAGCTGCGCATCCACGGCTTGGTCGACCAGGAGATGACTCTGACCTACCAAGACCTGCTCGATCGCGGTCTCGAGGACGCCTGGATCACGATCTGCTGCGTGTCCAACGAGGTTGGCGGTGACCTGATCGGCAACACGACCTGGAGTGGCGTACCGATCAAGGACATTCTCGACGAGGTCGGCATCAAGGCGGGAGCTGACGCGCTGCTGTCGACGTCTGAGGACGGGTGGACCTGCGGCACACCGCTTGCGGCGCTCACCGATGGTCGCGATGCCATGTTGGCTTTGACGATGAACGGCGAGCCGCTTCCTGTCCCACATGGGTTCCCGGTGCGCCAGGTTGTACCCGGTCTTTATGGGTACGTATCGGCGACCAAGTGGGTCACCGATTGGGAAGTGACCCGGTTCCAGGACTTTCAGGCCTACTGGACACAACGAGGCTGGGGACCGCTCGGACCGGTCAAGACCGAAGCGCGCATCGACGTGCCGCGCGGTGCGGCCGAGGCCGGGCAGGTCACCGTTGCTGGAGTGGCCTGGCAGCAACATGTTGGCATCAGCGGTGTCGAGGTGCGCATCGACGGCGGCTCATGGCAGGAGGCGACTCTTGCCAAGGTGCCGAACATCGACACGTGGGTGCAATGGACGTGGCAGTGGGACGCCGACAAGGGCGACCACACGATCGAGGCCCGAGCCACCAACAGCGAGGGCGTGCCGCAGACCGACGAGATCGCCGACGTCCTCCCCGACGGCGCCACCGGCTACCCAGGCATCCGAGTCACCGTCACCTGAGCACCCGGTCGCGCGGCGGGGTCGGGTGGCCAGAACCGATAGGGTTGGCCCGTGACATTCCAGCTGTTCGACACTGCAACGCGCCAGATTCGCGAGCTGGATCCCGTGCATCCCGGCAAGGTCTCGATCTACCACTGCGGGCTGACGGTGCAGGGCCCTCCGCACATCGGCCACATCCGCAAGGAGGTCGTGTTCGACGTCCTGCGCCGATGGCTCGAGCACTCCGGACTTGCCGTCACGATCGTCGCCAACGTCACCGACATCGACGACAAGATCCTCGCCAAGGGCAAAGAGCAGAACCGGCCCTGGTTCGCGGTGGCATACGAGAACGAGCGCGCGCTGCACACCGCGTACGAGGTTCTGGGATGCGTCCCGCCGACGTATGAGCCCCGTGCCACCGGCGTCGTGCCCGAGATGATCGAGATGATGCAGACGCTGATCGAGCGCGGTCATGCATATGCGGCCGAGGACGGCTCGGGTGACGTCTACTTCGACGTACGTTCGTGGCCCGCATACGGAGAGCTCTCCAACCAGAAGATTGACGACATGCAGGCCGCCGAGGACGCCCCACCGGAGGGCAAACGCGATGCTCGCGACTTCGCGCTCTGGAAGGGCCACAAGGAAGGCGACCCCGCGTCGGCATCGTGGCCGACGCCGTGGGGGCGCGGCCGACCAGGCTGGCACCTCGAGTGCTCGGCGATGGCGTCGAAGTACCTCGGCGAGGAGTTCGACATCCACGGCGGCGGCCTCGACCTACGTTTCCCGCACCATGAGAACGAGCTGGCTCAGTCGACCGCAGCCGGGCAGAAGTTTGCTCGCAACTGGATGCACAACGCGATGCTCAATCTGTCGGGCTCCAAGATGAGCAAGTCGGTCGGCAACACGCTGCTGGTCAGCGAGGTCGTCAAGCGGGTGCGTCCGATCGACCTGCGCTACTACCTCGTCGCGTCGCACTACCGCTCGATCGTGGAGTTCTCCGAGGAGTCGCTGACCGAGGCGGCGACGGCGTTCTCGCGCATTGAAGGCTTCGTACGCCGCGCTGCCGAGCTCGTCGGATCCGGCGACCTCGGCATCCCGTGTGCAGACTTCGTCCAGGCGATGGATGACGACCTGTCCGTGCCAGCAGCTCTCGCCGCCCTTCAGGCGGTGATCGCCGAGGGCAACAAGATGCTCACCAGCGGTGACACATCAGCGCTGTCCGGTGCGCTGGCGTCGGTACGCGCGATGCTCGACGTGCTCGGTTTGGATCCACTGTCCCCGACGTGGGACCGTGGAGGCGACGATGCGACGCACACACGGGCGATCGACTCCCTTGTGGGTGGACTGCTGGAGCAGCGCCAAGAGGCGCGGGCCAACAAGGACTTCGCCGCGGCGGACCGCGTACGCGATCAGCTGGCCGCAGCAGGCATCGACATCGAGGACACGCCGCAAGGTGCGCGCTGGTCCGTGAAGGGTGACTGACATGCCGGGCAACAGCAAGCGCAAGGGCGCGATCAAGAAGACCGGCAAGGGCAACCCCACTGCCGGATCTGGCGGTCGTCGCCGGCAGGGGCTTGAGGGCAAGGGGCCGACCCCGCGCGCGGAGGACCGCCCCAACCACAAGATCTACAAGATGAAGAACGCGACCCAGAAGCGTGAGGCCGCCCGCCCCAAGCGCAAACAGGGCGATGCCGCCGAATGGGTCGCCGGACGCAACCCAGTCGTAGAGCTGCTGCGCGCCACCGTGCCGATCCACGCGCTCTATGTCGCCGAGGGCACCGAGCGAGACGAGCGCATCCGCGAGATCTTCAAGCTCGCCGCCGAGCAGCATGTGAGCCTGCTCGAGATCGGCCGCATCGAGCTCGACAAGCTCACCGGTGGGGCCGTGCACCAAGGCATCTCCGCCAAGCTCAATGCATACGAGTACGCGGATCCCGCTTCGTTTGCGGTCGCCGCGGCCGAGCAGGGTGAACCCACTCTGATTGTGATGCTCGATGGCGTCACCGATCCCCGCAACCTCGGTGCTGTGATCCGCTCTGCCGCCGGGTTCGGTGCCCACGGCGTCGTCATTCCCGAGCGCCGCGCTGCACACATCACAGCCTCGGCATGGAAGTCGTCAGCTGGCGCCGCGGCACGCGTACCCGTCGCTCGTGTCACCAACCTGACGCGTCAGCTCAAGGCGTTCCAGGACGAGGGGATGATGGTCATCGGCCTCGCCGCCGATGGCGAGGTCAACCTGCCCGACTCCCAGATGATCGACGGCCCCGTCGTCGTGGTCATCGGCAGCGAGGGCAAAGGTCTGTCACGGCTCGTCTCGGAGACCTGCGACGAGCTCGTCTCGATCCCGATGTCGACTGGTCTGGAGTCGCTCAACGCCGGTGTCGCCGCTGGAATCGCCCTCTACGCGATCGCCCAAGCAAGGGCTTAACCCCGAGGGTCACATGATTCCCAGCATGACCCCGAAAACTGACACCCCACCCCTGTTGCAACGAGGGTGAGGTGCATGGTTCCCAGCACCTGCTGGGAATCGGGTGACCCGTGGGACTCAGCCCAGGACGTGGTCGAGGTACGCGTTGCTGAACGTACGCTTCGGGTCGAGCTGGTCGCGGATCGCCACGAAGTCGTTGAACTTCGCGTATCGCTGCGCGAAGTAGGACGCGTCGAGGGTGTGGATCTTGCCCCAGTGCGGGCGACCCTCGTGCGCCGTGAAGATGTCCTGAGCGGCGGCGAAGTACGCCTGGTAGTCGCTGCGTACATATTGGTGCACCGCGACGTAGACGTTGTCGCGCTCGTGACCCGTCGACATCCACACGTCGTCGGCGGCGGTGAAGCGCACCTCGATCGGGAACGAGATGTTCTCGTGCCCGGCGCCGAACCACGTCTTCAGCTCGTCCAGCACATCGTTGAGTGCCTCGCGTGGCATGGCGAACTCGGACTCGCGAAACCGCACGGTGCGCGGCGAGACGAACACGTTGTAGGAATCGTCGATGTACTCACGTGCGCTCAGCGTTGACGCAGCGATGCTGTTGACGCGCGGAATCCAGCTGCGCTTCTTGGCGACGATGCGATTGATGCCCTCAAACGCCGTGTTGCTGAGGAACTCGTCCTCGAGCCAGTGCCTGAAGCGACCAACGGGTCTGCGCTCGGTGCCCTCCGGCACGCGGTTGTTGCGCTTGATCAGCGCCTTCTCGGTGTGAGGGAACCAATAGAATTCGAAGTGGTCGTTGTCGCCGACCAGGCTGTCGATGCCGTCGAGCACCTCAGACAGTGCCATCGGCTCCTCGCGGGCACGCAGCAGGAAGGCGGGTACGCACTGAAGCGTGACCTCGGTCAGGATGCCGAGCGCACCGAGGGTGACGCGCGATGCTCCGAACCATGCGTGCGACTCGTCGATTTCAAGCACCTCGCCGTCCCCGGTGACGAGCTGGACGCCGACGACCGCCTTGGAGATGCCGAACAGCGTGTCCCCAGTGCCGTGCGTACCAGTCGACACCGCCCCGGCGACAGACTGCGGGTCGACGTCGCCGAGGTTGGGCAGCGCGAGTCCCAGCGCCTTGAGCTGCGGATTGAGCTCATGCAGTGACATGCCGGCCTGCACGCGTACGCGTGCGGTCACCGGGTCATGGCTGATGAGCAGGTTCATCCGGTCGAGGCGCAGCAGGATTCCGTCAGTTGCGGCGATCGCCGTGAACGAGTGGCTAGCGCCGACGGCCTTGATCTTCATGCCGGCCGCGGCGGCCTCACGTACGAGCGACGACACCTCAGCCGTCGATGCTGGATGCGCGATGCGCTCCGGGTGGGTCTCGACGCTGCGGCCCCAGTTCTGCCATGTCTCAGCCAAAGTTCCGGCCCTCTCCGCGATACGTCGGTACGCGCTCGACGCTGCCGTCGGCTGCCACGATCGCGACCTCGTTGAACCGTTCACACATCTCGCCGGCTTTGGCGTACCGCATCACCACCCGATCTCCGATTTTCAGGGTCCGCGCTTCAGCTCCCCTGACCGGGCTCTGGACCTCGCCGGCGCCCTCGGTGCCGATGGCCTTGAGACCCTCAGGCCAGGCGGGCGTTGGCTGACGGTTCTTGTTGGTCGGTCCTGAGGCGATGTAACCGCCGGCGAACAGCGTAGCGATGTCCGGCGCGGGCTTGCGTACGACCGAGAGCACGAAGTACGCGGCGGGCCGAGCCTCGAAGGCGTCGTACCCGTCGAACAGCGTCGGGACGAACAACCCTGAGCCTGCTGTCAGCTCGGTGATCGCTGGGTCGGCACCGGTGACTTCAAGGCTGCCCGTCCCGCCAGCATTGATGATCTCGAGATTGGCGTGCTCACTCACGGCGGCGATGACGGCACTGCGCCGTTCGAGCAGATCGGCGTTGGAGCGCTTCTTGACCAGGCGCACGGCAGTTGAGCTGTCAGGGAGACCAGCGATCTGCGCGTCATAGAACATCACACCGACGAGTGCGAACCCCGTACGCGCCTCAATCGCTTTCGCCAGCACACTGGCGTCGCCGACCGAGTGCACCGGAGAGCGGCGCACGCCGAGGTGTGCAGGGCCGATCTTGAGCGACGAGTCGATGTCGATGCACACCCGGATCACCGGGTGGTCTGCGCCAAGCAGATCGTCGATGTGATCGAGCGACTGGGTGCTGTCGACCATGACGGTGATGGCTGCGCGTTTGCGGTCGTCAGCGACGAGTTCCTTCAGTGCCGATGCGCTGGTCGTCGGATAGGCAAGCAGGATGTCGTCGATGCCGTTGTCGACGAGCCAGTTGGACTCGGCAAGGGAGTAGGACATGACTCCGGTGAAGCCCTCGCGGGCCAGGGTGCGGTCGATGATCGACCGCACTCGCACGGATTTGCTGGCAACTCTGATCGGAACCTCCGCCGCTCGCCGTACGAGATCGTCGGCATTGGCCCACAGGGCCGGCTCGTCGACTACGGCGAAGGGAGTCTCGAGATCGGCGGTGGACGTGAGAAGTCTTTGGAAGGGTTCAGGCACCTGGCCAGTATGCCGCGCCGGTGGCTCGGGGCCTCCACTACGATGGTCCCTGCCCCGGAGAAAACGCCGTGGGTAATGCCCCTGTAGCTCAGTTGGTAGAGCGCCTCACTTGTAATGAGGATGTCGCGGGTTCGACTCCTGTCGGGGGCTCGTTGCGAAAGGTCGTTTGACCTGCCCAGACACGCGAAGGCCCGTGGATGCTTACCTCATTCACGGGCCTTCGTTCGGGGGTTCCATCACTTGGTCGAGCGAGATGCCTCGAAGGCGGCGGTCAGGACGCCGAGAGCCTCGGTCAGCAGCTCGTCGCTGATGGCGAGCGGCGGCAGGAAGCGCAGCACGTTGCCGTACGTTCCGCAGGTCAGGACGATGACGCCTGCCTGATGGGCGGCGCCGGAGATCGCACGGGCGAGGTCAGGATCCGGCTCGGTGCTGCCGGTCTTGACCAGCTCGACCGCGATCATGGCGCCGCGTCCGCGCACGTCGCCGACCCGGTCGTCGTCGGCCTGCAGGCGGTGCAGGACGTCGAGCATGATGCGCTCGATCTGCTGGGCGCGGGTGATGAGGTCATCGGCCTCGATGGTCTCGATCGTCGCGAGCGCTGCGGCGCAGGCAACCGGGTTGCCGCCATATGTGCCGCCGAGTCCGCTGACGTGTGCTGCGTCCATCATCTCGGCGCGCCCGGTGACGGCCGAGAGCGGAAGTCCGCCCGCGATGCCCTTGGCCGAGACGATCAGGTCGGGCACGAGTCCGTCGTGCTGGCTGGCGAACATCGCACCGGTTCGGGCAAAGCCCGTCTGGACCTCATCGGCGATGAACACCACCCGGTTCGCGGTGCACCACTCCTGCAGTCCGACAAGGAAGCCGTCGGCCGGCACGATGAACCCTCCCTCGCCCTGAATCGGCTCGATCACGACGGCCGCGAGGTTGTCCGCGCCGACCTGCTTCTCGATGTAGGTGACGGCGCGGTTAGCCGCCATGGTGCCATCGACGGACTTGTCGTCGCGGTACGGGTAGGAGAGGGGCGCCCGGTAGACCTCGGGGGCAAACGGGCCGAAGCCGCTCTTGTAGGGCATCGACTTCGCCGTCATCGCCATCGTCAGATTCGTGCGCCCGTGGTACGCGTGGTCGAACGTGACCACGGCCTGCTTCTTGGTGTACGCGCGGGCGATCTTGACGGCGTTCTCGACGGCCTCGGCGCCGGAGTTGAACAGGGCGGTCCGTTTGTCGTGGTCGCCCGGAGTCAGCCGGTTGAGCGCCTCAGCGACCTCGACGTAGCCCTCGTACGGGGTGATCATGAAGCACGTGTGGGTGAAAGCCGCGACTTGCTCCCGTACGGCATTGACGACTCGTGGTGCGCTGTTGCCGATTGTCGTCACGGCGATACCAGAGCCGAGGTCGATCAGCGAGTTGCCGTCGACGTCCTTGACGATGCCGCCTCCTGCCTGGGCAGCGAACACCGGCATGGTCGTACCGACGCCCTGGGCGACGGCGGCATTCTTGCGAGCCATCAGCTCGACGGATCGTGGTCCGGGGATCGCGGTGGCGAGGTGTCGGCGTTGCTCGAGCTCAGCAGTCATACCGCCATGTTCCTCTCTCGGAGCTCGCCCCGTCACGGTTTGTCGCGGGCATCCCAAGCGCGTTCAATCTGGCGCAGCAAGGCGGGATAGACGACCCAATACCGGAATGGCTTGATCAGGTCCATGTAGACCTTGCCGAAATGACCTCGAGGTTTGACCAACACTGCCATCTGGCCTTGGTTGTCGCCGTGACCCTTGTCGACCCAGCCTAGATGCATCATCGCGTGAACCGTCTTGTTGGAGATCTCGGCAGCGGCTTCACGAGCGGTCTTGTAGAGCGGGTCGAACGGCATTGACCCGAAGTCGGCGCCGCCAGTCGTACCGCGCAGATCCTCAGGGAGGCGGCTTGTCAGTGACCTCGCGCTCTCGCCGGGGATGGGCAGCTTCTCGCCATCCCAGCCGAACCACTCGCCGAGTTTCCAGCGGACACCGAACAAGATCCGGCTCAGACGTGAGGGACTGTCATCTGACCTGAGGTGCGACATGACCTCAAGCAGCAGCGGGAAGTCGTCCGGTCCGCCGTGCACCGGCAGCGCCCATACATCCTCGACCTTGAAGTCAGGCGCGATGTCGGCAATGCGCCAGCGCTGTTCGTCGTGCACAGAACGAGGCAGCTTCATACCCCGAATCTAGTCCTTGTCGAGCAGGCCCTCGGCGCGGGCAGCCTTGACGATCCTGCGGACATTCGTGATCGAGCCGCAGTTGTCGTCGATCTGCTTGTTGCGCTCGGTGGCGAACTTTTCGCCGAGATCAGCCTTGACCTGTTCGGAGACGTCTTCGCGTGCTGGGTTGAGGATCGTCAGCTCCTCCTCGGTCAGGTGATGATTGACCAGCTTGGCGAGCTCCTCGACGGCATCCTCAAACTTCTGGGTGTCCGTGCTCGCACATTCGAGTACAGCAAGCAGCGCTTCGGTGCCCTCGGCGTGCTCCTCCTTGCCATGCTCCGCCTCGTGCTCGGTCACGCTGCTCTTCTTGCGAAGCGCAGGATAGACGAACTTCTCCTCTGCCTCAGCATGAGCGACATGCAACGTGGAGAAGGCCGCGCGTACGGCTTCTCGGTCAGATGTGTCATTGCGCAGCTTGCGGAGCAGGTCTTCGAAGCGACGGTGATCGGCAAGGATCAGCTCGACGACATCGCCGGACAGGGGGCGGCCAAGATCGATGGTGGTCATGCCCGGTTCTACCCCTGGAGCGGCCATGCCAAACGGGAGCGCTCGCCGTCAGTCCGCGTCAAGGATCTCGGCGGCTTCAGCGTCCTTCTCAGGAGCGTTCCAGGCCACGGAGTCGTCGATGTGCTCATTGATGTAGCGCAGCATCTCCGTCACCGTGGCGACGACGGGTACGGCGAGGAACGCCCCGGTGACGCCGAACAGCGTGCCACCCGCGGCGACGCCGAGCAGCACGACCGCGGGGTGCAGGTTCATGGTCTTGCCCTGCAGCATCGGCGAGAGGACATTGCCCTCGAGTTGCTGCACGGCGACGACGATCGCCAGGGCGATCAGCGCATCCTTGGGATCGTTGGTGACCAGGGTGACGAGGACGGCGAGCGCTCCGCTGACGAACGCACCGACGATCGGAATGAATGCGGCGAAGAACGTGACGACGGCCAGCGGGATCGCGAGGGGTGAGCCGAGGATCGCGAGGCCGGCGCCAATGATGACGGCATCAATCAGAGCTACCAGTGACTGCACCCGGATGAATCCGCCGAGCGTGGCCCATGCTCGGTTGGCCACCTCGACGATGTGACCGCCGGCGCGCTGCCCGGCGACGACCCTGACCCACGGCAGGAACTTGTGGCCGTCCTTCACGAAGAAAAAGGTCAGCATCAGGATCAGGATGAGGTTGACGATCGCCGAGGTGGCAGCGCCGATCGTTGAGAAGATCCCGGAGCCGATCGAGGTGGCGCTGGACTGGACCTTCTCCTGCATCGCCTCGATGGCGCTGGTGATCTGTCCGTCGGAGAGGTTGAGTGGCTCGCCGGTCAACCAGTCACGTACCTTCTGCAGACCGTCGGAGGCGCTGGACGCGACTTCACCAGCCTGGCCGGCGACCTGGGGCGTGAGGATAGCGATGATGCCGACGATCGCGCCCAAGAATGAGAGCATCACGGCGGCGGCGGCCAGCGGTGACGGCCAACCCTTGGAGCGCAGCCACGTCGCGGGCGGACCGAGGATCGTGGTGACGATCAGCGCCATGGCGATCGGGAACATGACGACCCAGGTGTGGCCGATGATCCAACCGAGAACCAACGCGGCGGCCGCAATCACGACGATGCGAAGGCCCCACTTCTGCATCACGCCGAGGCCTTCGTCGATGACCACGCCGCGGTCGCGTATGCGCTTCTGCTCGCTCATGCCTTGTCTCGCTCGCTCACTCGATCACCCTAGCGCTGCGAGGTGCAGCCGGGCCTACCACGGAGAGGTGAGCGTGGGTACGCTCGCCGGCGCGTTGATCACTGCCATGGCGACGTCGCGCAGCCCCTGCTGGTGTGTCCGGGCGTACACACGCATCAGGTCAAATGCGTCCTCGGTGCTGACGGCGCGATACCTGCTCAGAGCACCCTTGGCCTGCTCGATGGTGATGCGACTGTTGAGGGCTCCCTGGAGCTGCTCAGTCAACGCCTCAGCCCGCTGGATGCTGCGCTCCTGCAGGATCGCGATGGTGGCGAGATCGGCCAACACCTGGACGACTCGCACATCTGCAGCCTCGAAGCGTCGGCTCAGGCCGCTGAAGATGTTCATGACACCCAGCGTTGAATCCCGCAGCCGCAGTGGGAATGCGTGGACAGAGCCGAAACCAGCGGCGATGGCCTGCGGAGCGAATTCGGGCCAGCGCTCGGAAGAAGCGGAGAGGTCGGAGTTGATGACCGGGTTGCCGCTGTGGAAGCAGTCGAAGGACGGACCCTCGGCACTCTGGTGATGTACGAGATCAACCAACTGAGCGTCGTCAGTCGATGCCGCCATGTGGCGTAGCGTGCCGCGATGGTCGACGAGCAGTATTCCTGCCGCCTTGGCATCGCAGGTCGTCACCGCGCGCTCGCTCAGGTGGTGCAGGAAGTCCACGAGGTCGAATTCGGCGACCAAGGTGTTCGTCACTTCCACGAACACGTCTGACAGCGTTGCGGTCGAGATCATCGTTCGCCACAGCCTTCCGTTGGTTGCGATTCTAGGTGGGTCACGGCAAGCCACCACCGGAATCGAGGCGGATTGCGCCAGCGAGTACGAGGCGCGAAACCGCCACAAGGGATAGCCCGTGCTGCAACGCATGAACCCGTAGCAGGATCAGCGATTCGTCCAGGCTGATCCCGAGGTCGACCATCACGAAACCCTGCGCTTGGTAGACCTCCGACCGATGGGTCAACACCGATTCCACACCCGGGTGCAGCACACCGTTGGACGGCACAGTCTCTCCATCGAGGAAGATCTCGATCGCCGTCTCTGCGAATGCGACAGCCACTCCCAGCTCGGGGTGTCCCATCAAGCTGTCCTCGCTGGTGTAGATGACGAACACGCCGACGGTTGCCGCGCCGACGTGAAGGGGAAATGCGAAAACTCCTCGCACTCCGAGAGCCCCTACAGCAGATCGGTATGCGGGCCAAGCCTCACCGTCGGATGAATTCAGGTCGGCGATCAGGACCGGGCGGCAACTCGTGAGTGCGTCAAGGCTCGGCCCCTCGCCGAGGGTGAACTCGAGCTCGCCAAGTCGAGCGCTGACGTCATCTGCGCCCGAGACGTAACCGGTCGCACCGTCCTCGGCCATCAGGCCGATGGCGACGCCGACGGCTGAAAAGTGCTGGGCCGCGGCTCGACACAGCCGTTCCAGCCGGACGGCCATGTCTGTGACTTCGTCGGGGTCCAGCTGATCTGCCAGGAGGCGCTCAATCACCTCACGATGAGTTGGCTACCGTCGTCGTTCAAAGCCGCGCACTCCTCGCTCGTGCAACGTGGCCGGATCGAAGCCTCTGCCCGGGACAGGCTCATGGTTGATGCGGGCCCGCAGAACAAGGGGCCGGGGCCCGCAGAGTAACCGTCGGTGGTGAGGGCCCAGACTACCTCGTTATTGCGGTGCGAGTGACCATCGCACCGGGTTCGCACCTTGATCAGCGAGCAGCTCGTTGGCGCGGCTGAACGGCTTCGAGCCGAAGAATCCGCGCGAGGCCGAAAGCGGGCTGGGGTGCGCCGACTCGATCACCGGGGTGTCGCCGAGCAACGGCTTGAGTCCTTGGGCGTCCCGCCCCCAGAGGATCGCGACAAGAGGCTGGTCGCGCGCCACCAGTGCGCGAATGGCTTGGTCGGTTACCGCCTCCCACCCCTTGCCACGATGGCTGGCTGTTGCCCCGGAACGGACGGTCAGCACCCGGTTGAGCAGCAGCACTCCCTGTTCCGCCCACGGGCGGAGGTCGCCGGACGGCGAAGGCGGGATGTCGAGGTCGGCTGTTAGCTCAGAGAAGATGTTGGTCAGGCTGCGCGGCAGGGGTCGTACGTCTTGCGCCACTGAGAAGGACAGCCCGACGGGATGGCCGGGGGTCGGGTAGGGGTCTTGGCCAGTGATCAGCACCTTGACGTTCGCCATCGGCTCGGCGAATGCCCGCAGGATGTTGTCGCCGGCGGGTAGATAGGAGTGCCCGTTCGCGACCTCGGCTCGCAGGAACTGCCCCATCGCTTCGATGTCGGTCGCGACAGGCTCGAGTGCCTCCGCCCAATCGGGCGCCATCAGCTCTGACAGCGGCTTCATCTGGCGACCCTGAGCGCTCGAGGGGCGAGGAGCCCGGCGAGCACGCAACCGATGATCGGCACCGCGAACGCGGTCGTCAGCGAGACCCAGTTGGTGAGGATGCCGATGATGGCGGGCCCGGCGAGCAGGCCGAGGTATCCGGTGCCGGCGACCCTCGCGAGGTAGGTGCCTGAGGATGTCGGATCGATGTTGCCGGCAGCGCTGAAGAACTGCGGCACACAACCGGCAAGCCCGACGCCGAACAACGCCCAGGCCGCGATCGCTGTCGGCGGGTTGGGTGCCAGAGCTGCGCCCGCGAGCCCGATCGCGCCGACGACCGCCGCGCGTTGCACGTATGCGGCAGCGCCGATCCGGGCGACGATCCGATCCGCGAACAGTCGTACGGCGGTCATCGTCACCGAGAAGGCGCCGAACGCCCACGCAGCGACGGTCTTGCTGGCTCCGAGTGAGTCGTGCAGGTGCACGGTGCTCCAGTCGTACGCGACGCCCTCCGACAGCAGAAGCATGAAGGCGAGCAGCGACAGCAGTACGACGCGACCGGTCCACGGCGCTCGCCTGACATCAGCTGTGGTCGGCACAACTGGTCGAGTGCTCAACAGGGCCGGCCGAGCGATGAGTGTCACGGCGATGCCGGCAATCGCCGCAGAACCCAACGTCAAACGGATGTCGACGGCGGTGGCGATCAGCAGGCCGCCGATGATCGACGCAGCGAGGCCGCCGAGGGAGAACAGGGCATGGAACGCGCTGATGATGGGTCGCCCGTATGCCCGCTCGACCTCGACCGCCTGCGCATTCTGGGCGACGTCGACGATGCCATTCGCGGCACCGAGGACAGCGAGTGCGACAGCGAGGCCAGCGACACTTGTTGCGAGCGCCGGCCCGATCAGGGCAGTGCTGAGGGCAAGACCGGCGCTGAACGTGACGGGTCGGCTACCGAGCCGGTCGATGATGCGCCCGCCGACCTTCATACCGATCAGAGCGGTGCCACCCATGAGCAGCAGGGCGTAGCCGAGGGTGGCCTGGTCCGCGCCCGTGCGATCGAGGATTTCCGGGATGTGGACGACCCACATGCCGAGCACGAATCCGTTGAGTGCGAAGAACGCGAACGTCGACATCCGCGCTCGCGCAAGGGGCATGTCGTGAGCCTATCGGCGTGGATAGACTGCCCGGGCTGTGTCAGCCATCGCCTCCTACCGCGCCCTGTTGCGGATCGTTGGACCCGCCTACATCGTCGTAGCCTTCCTCGGGCGAATTCCGCTTGCCATGAGCCAGCTCGGTGTCCTCGTGCTGGTCAGCACCACGACGGGTCGGTACGGTCTCGGCGGGGCCGCTGCAGGCGTCCTCGCCATCGCCAATGCCATCGGATCACCGCTTGCGGGAGCGCTCGCTGACCGGATCGGGCAACGCCCGGTCGTGCTCGTGCAGTCACTCGTCGGCGCGGCCGGACTCGCCGGAATTGTTGCGGTCACCGATCCCGAAGCGTCCAACGCAGCGATCTTTGCGATGGCAGCGATCACCGGGTTCGCCATGCCGCAGGTTGGCCCATTGGCCCGCGTACGCTGGCGACCCATCACGGCCGACGCGGGTGATCAGCGTCGGCTGGTCGATGCCGCGTTCTCCTACGAGGGCGCGGCGGATGAAGCCTCGTTCGTCCTCGGTCCCGCCACGATCGGCGTGCTCGCACTGATCGCTGAGCCGGCTGGTGCTCTGTTGGCGGCCGCGGTCCTGCTCGCGGTCTTCGGTTCGTGGTTCGCCATCCATCCGACATCAGCGTTGGTAGCAAAGCAGACCTCACGCAGTGGAGCGGGTTCTGGGTCGCTGTGGACCGCGGTGTTCCTCGTGCTGGTGTCGGCGCAGTTCTGCATCGGGATCATCTTCGGCAGTGTGCAGACCGGAAGCACGGTGCTGGCGACCGCCGAGGGTCGCGCCGGTCTCGCCGGGTTGATCCACGCGACACTGGGCATCGGCAGCGTCATCGCCGGGCTGGCCATCACGGCTCTGCCGGAGCGCATCCTCTATGCCACCCGCATGCTCGTCGCTGCGCTTGCCCTGCTCGTTCTGTCCTCGCCGCTGCTTCTGGTCGACTCAGTCGCGTCGTTGGTCGGCGTCATCGCGTTGCTGGGCTTTGCCGTGGCGCCCTACATGATCAGCAACTTCGCACTCGCTGGGATCCTGGTGCCACTGCACCGGGTCGGGACGGCGATGACGCTGCTCGCCGGTGCAACAGGTGTCGGCTACGCCCTCGGTGCATCGATCGCCGGGCGCCTCGCCGACGATCACGGTCATACGGCGGCGTTCGCCGTCACCGTCAGCGCTGCCGGTCTGGCCGTGCTGCTCGCCGTGACGGCCAATCGTGGGCTCCGCGAAGCACGGCCCACCAACGCCTGAGTCCGGGCGTCAGAGTTAGGGCGGTGGGTAGGTCGCCCTTCGCGACGCAGAATGGGCGATTGGGTCACCGCGCAAGGGCTGGTTGGGCGACGAACCCACCGCTCCGCGGGTCAGAGCTTGGCGAGTGGGGTCACGTCGAGGCCGAGTGCTTCGCCAACCGCGCCGTTGACGAGCTTGCCCTCGTGCGTGCTGAGTCCACCGGCAAGAGCTGTGTCATCGGTGACGGCCTGACGCCACCCCTTGTCGGCGAGCGCGACCGCGTAACGGAGGGTGACATTGGTCAAGGCGTATGTCGAGGTGCGCGGCACCGCGCCAGGCATGTTGGCGACGCAGTAGAAGATCGAGTCGTGCACCTTGAACGTCGGGTCGTCATGCGTTGTCGCGCGTGAGCTCTCAAAGCACCCACCTTGGTCGATTGCGATGTCGACGAGCACTGAGCCGGGCCGCATCGTGGCGACGAGGTCATCGCTGATGAGTGTTGGCGCCTTGGCGCCGGGTACGAGCACAGCGCCGATCACGAGGTCGGCTTCGCGTACGGCTTTCTCAATCGCGTATGAGTTGGACGCGACGGTCGTGATCATGCCGGCGAAGCGTGCATCGACCTGTCGCAGCTTGGCGACATCGAGGTCGAGGATCTCAACCCGAGCACCCATCCCGCGCGCGACCTCGGCAGCGTTGACGCCCGACACTCCTGCACCGATCACCACGACATCGGCCGGGTAGACGCCGGGGACGCCACCGGGCAGTACGCCGCGGCCCCCGTTGCTGGCCAACAGATGTTGGAATCCGACCTGCGGCGCGAGCCGGCCAGCAACCTCCGACATCGGCGCAAGAAGAGGCAATGACCCGTCGGACAGCTGCACCGTCTCGTACGCGATGGACGTTGTCCCGGACGTCAGCAGCGCTTCGGTGCACTCGCGGCCGGCGGCGAGGTGGAGGTAGGTGAAGAGCGTCTGGCCCTCGCGCATCCGGCCATACTCTTCGGCGATTGGTTCCTTGACCTTGAGCACCAGCTCGGCAGTCTCCCAGACTTCGTCGGCCGTACTCAGCATCTTGGCGCCAGCGGCCACAAACTCGTCATCGGTGATCGATGAGCCGATACCGGCGTCGTGCTCGATGACGACGTCGTGACCACGACCGGAAAGCTCGTGCACGCCGGCAGGCGTGATGGCAACGCGGAACTCATTGTTCTTGACCTCGCGGGGGACCCCGACCAGCATGTTGTGCTCCTTCGAAACGATTCGATAATCCTATGGTGAAGGAAGTGCGGTTTCAGCCGCAACCTTTCGAAGAACATTCGGTATGCTTGACTCCGAAGCACCGATCGTGCGTTGAGAGTCTACGGAGAGGTCGAGATGCCGAAGGATGTTCACGGGCTAGATGACCTCGACCATCGCATCGTCGAGGCGCTGCGTGCAGAGGGCCGGATGGCCAACAATGCGCTCGCCGACAAGGTCGGGGTCGCCGCTTCGACCTGTCTCGTCCGACTGCGCAGCCTTGTCGACCGCGGCGTGATCGCCGGCTTCCACGCCGAGGTGGATCCCGCCTGGTTCGGCCGTCCGATCCAGGCAATGATCGCCGTACGCCTTCGCGCCGAGGCCCGGTCGTCGATCAACGAGTTCTCCGACCGACTGGCGGCCATGCCTGCGGTACTCAATGTCTACTTCCTCGCCGGTGCCGATGACTTCCACGTTCACGTGGCGGCGCGCGATTCCGAAGACCTGCGGGCGTTCGTCGTCGACCAACTCAGCGCAGCGCCCGAGGTGGCGTTGACCGAGACCAATCTGATCTTCCAGCACAAGCGCGGACAGCTCGCAGACTAGTGCCCTACTTCCAGACGGAAGCGATCTCCTTGCGGTAGCGCCGCCCCGGACCTCGCGTCAGCACCGCCAACACCGGGGCCGGGATCTCCCTTTTCAGTCCTGCGACATCCTCAGGCTCGGCCCCATCGAGCAACCAGGCCGCGAACGTGCCGGCGCCGCCTTTGTGTGC
>CAZWZC010000026.1:0-29462 GCA_964638755.1 uncultured Aeromicrobium sp.
CCCACGAGTTGCCCCATGACGCCCTGCGCGACCGCCCGGTTCTCGCCATCGCCCTCATCGGCGGCCTGATGGCCAGCAACGAGTTCGACGACGTCGACGTGCGCCTAGATCAGGTCGAAGAGCTGTTGGCGAAGCCTGCCACAGACCCAGTCGTCGCGGACCCCGACGAACTCCCTCGGATGCCGGCGACCGTCACGATGTACCGGGCCGCACTCACGCTCATCGGCGGCGACCCGCCCGGAGCAATAGCGAGGGCCGGGCGAGCCATCGAGGCAGCGGTCGCCGGGGACGACCAGGTCACCGGCGCCGCATCCGCGCTTTCCGGTCTCGCATCCTGGACCATCGGAGACATCGCCTCGGCCCACGCCAGCTACACCACAGCCATCCCGGCTCTGACCCGCGCCGGGCACATCGCGGACGTGCTGGGCTGTTCGATCGCGATGGCCGACATGGAGCTCAGACTTGGCCATCTGAGCGACGCCGAACGCACCCTCAGCCGAGCGCTCGAGTTGGCAGCGGCGAACACCCCCACCGGGTCGGCGGTCATGCGTGGAACCGCCGACATGCTCGTCGGGCTGAGCAGGATGGCGTGGTATCGCAACGACCTCGCGGCCACGGCCGAGTACCTGCGCCGCTCCGACGATCTCGGGGAGGCAGCTTCCCTCGCGCAGAACCCGTACCGGTGGCGTGTCGGGATGGCCAGACTCCGGGCGGCAGGGGGCGACCTGTCCACTGCGCTGGAACTTCTCGACGAGGCCGAGCGGGTGTACGTGGGTGACTACTCGCCGAACGTACAACCTGTCCACGCGACCCGAGCACGCGTCACAGCTGCCCAAGGCGACATCACCCGGGCACGCAACTGGGCCCATCAACACCAGTTGGCACCAGACGACGAGCTCTCATACATTCGCGAGTACGAGCACATCACCCTCGGCCACATCCTGCTCGCCGAGCACACCGCTACGGGAAATTCAGAGGTGCTGCAGGACGCTTCCGCACTCCTGGATCGTCTCGTTGCGGCGGCCTGGAACGGTAAGCGCATCGGCTCGGTAATCGAGCTGGAGGTGCTCCGGGCCGTCGCCCACCACGCACGCGGCGCTCACAGCGCGGCGCTCAAGGCACTGGGGCACGCCGTCGAGCTCGCAGAAGTGGATGGCTGGGTCCGAGTCTTCGTCGACGCGGCACCCACCATGACCGAGCTGCTGCCTGCGCTGGCGATGAGCCAGCCAAGGTCCGGCTACATGCAAGACCTGCTCGCAGCGGTGAATGCGGCGGGTGGGGCTGGCGAAGTGGGCCGACGAACGACACGGGCACCCGTACCAGGGTCGGGCGTGGCGCTAGTGGACCCGTTGAGCGGACGCGAGCTGGAGGTGTTGCGGCTCCTCGGCTCCGATCTCGACGGTCCTGCCATTGCTCGTCACCTCGTCGTTTCCCTGAACACGGTCCGGACCCATACCAAGCACATCTATACGAAGCTCGACGTCAACAGCCGGCGCACAGCAATCAGCAGGGCCCACCAGTTGGGCCTGCTGTCCCGCTCGGAGAACCGCTGAGAGTCCGGCCGCGCGGTTGCGGGCGTATCGCGCAACCGTAGGCGGAACGCCGAGTTGCTGTGGGTGGGCAAGGACCAAGCCAGATGTCACCACGTCAGTCACATCATGTGGTGACGACAAGTCACCTGCTCCACTTCTAGGTTCGAGTCATCTCCGCGGCGATCGTCACGGAACGTCTAGAACAGGAACCGGACATGACCATCACACCCACCACCCTCACCCGGGCAGCGGGCGTCGCCGCCGCAGCCGCCGGACTGATCTTCATCGGCGTCCAGATCAACCACCCACACCTCGACGCCACCTCCATCACTACGACCGAAATGGCTGTCCGCAACTCCCTGAAGGTGCTGATGGCCGCACTGGCCCTGGTCGGCATCACCGGCATGTACCTGCACCAGGTGAAGCAGATGGGTAGGCTCGGCTTGGTCGGGTACCTGCTGTTCAGTGCCAACTACCTCGTCATCATGAGCACGTCCTTCCTCGCCGCGTATGTTCTGCCCACCGTCGCGGAGAACAACCCCTCCTACGTCAACGACGTCCTCACCGTGGTCTCAGGTGGCCATGCGACCGGAGACATCGGGCTGATGAAGACCGTGATCGCGGTCATGGGCGCCCTCTTCCTGACCGGCGGTCTAGTCTTCGGCATCGCCCTGTATCGGGCACGCGTCCTCGCCCGCTGGGCATCCGCGCTCCTCGCCGTCGGTGGCGTCGTCACCGCCGCGCTCACCGCGATGCCGGATGCCTTCTACCGGCTGTTGGCTTTCCCCAACGCCATCGCCTTGATCGGCCTGGGTTCCTCGCTGTGGCTGACCGCGCGCCCCTCCACACAGCAGACCACTGTCAACACCCCGACCCTGACCACGACCGGTGCGGCATGACTCGGCGCGCCGGCCGGTGGGTGCCAATCAGCCTTCTTGCCCTCGCCGCGGTCCCCGTGCTGGCCGGCACCGCCCGGATCGTCGAGATCCTCGGCGGTCCGGAGCTCATTCCGACGGACGCGCGCTTCTCAGCCTCACCGGTCCCGGTCGTCGTACACGTCGGCGCGGCTGTCGGCTTTGCCCTTCTCGGCGCCTTCCAGTTCTCCGCCAGCATCCGCCGACGTCACCCCGGGTGGCATCGGCGAGCGGGAGGGGCCCTGGTCGTACTCGGTCTCGCGGTGGCGTTCTCGGCCCTGTGGATGACGCTAGCTTTCCCCCGCAAGGAAGGCACCAGCGACCTGCTCTACACGTTCCGGCTGCTCTTCGGGTCAGGGATGGCCGCCAGCATCATCCTCGGTCTCACCTCCATCCGGCGACGAGACATCACCCGGCACCGGGCCTGGATGACTCGGGCCTACGCCCTCGCTCTCGGCGCTGGCACCCAGGCATTCACCGTCGGGTTCGGCGAAGCCCTCTTCGGTTCCGGCGTCGTCCGCACCGACCTCATGATGGGAGCTGGCTGGGCCATCAACCTCGCCGTCGCGGAATGGTTCATCCGCCGCCCCTCCCCCCGGCAGACACGCAGTACTCGCGTCCGAGCGACTCTTGTCGGTTCGCGATGAACACGCGTCCCGCACCACACTCCACCGGCCACTACGAACTCCGCATCGACGGGTATCTCGACGAACGCTGGTCGACCTGGTTCGGTCTGACCCTCAGCCACGACGACGACGGCACCACCACCCTGCGCGGCCCCGTGACCGACCAGGCCGCACTACACGGCCTCCTCGCCAAGGTGCGCGACCTCGGCGCCACCCTGCTCTCAGTCAACACAGTCGACACCGACGCCCGACCCACCAAAGGCACTGCCCGTTCGGCACACCACCATTCCATCCCAAAGGACCTCGGCCCATGAACTTTCCCATCGTTCCCCCTCCCGTCACTCCTGATGAGGCAGCCCCCGCACCCCCGCAATCCCGACCACGCCGGGCCTGGCGGAAGTGGACACTGACTCTTCTGGCCATGGTCGCTGTCGCGTTCGCGCTGCTCGGCGTCGAACTCGGACAGTTCGCTTTGATCCCGTTCGGTCTGCTGCTTGCCCTCAGCACCGGATCGGCTGAGGTGGAATCCACACGGTCTGTCAACCTCACCAAGCGCAACCTTGCGCTGGCCGCCGTCATGGTGGCGGGCTTCGGCTGGTCTGGCTGTGGCACATGTAGTGCCGACAGCGACAGCGCCGCGTGGGCTGGTGTGGCGGCGTTGTCGCATGCCCAGATCCCAGCTGACGCGAGAGCCCGACGGGTGAACCTAGGAGAAGAGGTCATCGGTTCGATTCCAATAAGCGGCTCCACAACTTCTTGCAAGGCTTCGGCTGATGGGCGATCGACGAATTCGTGCCGGCCTTGAGTCAGTCTCTTGGTCACAGCCGCGGAGGACCTTGGTCTCTGTCTAGGGGCGCTCTGCGGGTTTGAACTGGTGTCATGGACGCGAAACAGTGCAGAGCCGCGAAGAACTTGGTCATCTTGGGCGGTGGAACCGCTGGCACCATGATCGCCAACAAGCTCCGGCATCCCTTGACCGCACGGACTGGAACATCACAGTCGTCGACCGCGACGATGAACATCACTACCAGCCGGGCTACCTGTTCGTTCCCTTCGGTGAATACTCCCGTGAGCAGATCGTCAAGACGCGACGCGCGGTGCTCCCCGACGGCGTGGACTTCGTCGTCGACTCGATCGACAAGGTCGAGCCGGCCGAGAACGAGGTGCTGCTCGATGGAGGCCGCCGGTTGGCGTACGACCAGCTCGTCATCGCCTCAGGCACCACCCCCCGGCCGGACCAGACGCCCGGAATGCTGGGCCCGGAATGGCGTCGCAGCATCTTTGACTTCTACACGCTGGAAGGCGCCGAGGCGCTCGCAGCAGCGCTCAACGAGTTCGCCGGCGGCAGGTTGGTGGTGCACATCACCGAGATGCCGATCAAGTGTCCGGTCGCACCGCTGGAGTTCACCTTCCTCGTGGAGGCATGGCTGCGCGAGCGTGGACTCCGTGATCGCGTTGAGCTGGTCTACGTGACGCCGTTGGACGGTGCGTTCACCAAGCCGGTGGCGTCGGCGCACCTCGGCGGAATGCTCGATGAGCGCAAGGTGCAGGTGGAGACCGATTTCATGGTCGAGCGGATCGATCCCGAGCAGAAGCTGCTCGTCTCATACGACGAGCGTGAGGTCCCGTTCGACCTGCTGGTGACCGTGCCGCTGAACATGGGCGCAGACTTCGTGGCGCGTTCCGGGCTCGGCGACGAGCTCAACTACGTGCCGGTCGACAAGCACACCCAGCTCTCGACGACGTACGACAACATCTTCGCGATCGGCGATGCCAGTGACATCCCGACCTCGAAGGCGGGATCCGTCGCGCACTTCTCGGTTGAGATCTTCGTCGGCAACTTCCTCCAGCACGTCGCCAGCCAGCCGATGACAGGAGCCTTCGACGGCCACACCAACTGCTTTGTGGAGTCCGGTGATGACAAGGCGCTGCTGATCGACTTCAACTACGACACCGAGCCCCTGACGGGCAAGTACCCACTGCCTATCGTCGGTCCGATGGATCTGCTGAAGGAGACCCGCGTCAACCATCTCGGCAAGCTCGCCTTCCGCTGGATCTACTGGAACGTTCTACTGCCCGGACGCCCCATCCCGCTGCCGGCACTGATGTCGATGGCAGGCAAGCACGTACCGGAGACCACACCACACAACAAGGAGGCCTGAAATGCCCACCACCACGATCGCCAGTCACCAGATCCATGTCGACGACGAGGGGTTCATGACGCAGTACGACGAGTGGACCGAGGACCTGGCCAAGGTTCTCGCGTCACAGATCGGCATCGAGATGACCGACGAGCACTGGAAGGCGATCCGCTTCCTTCGCAGTGACTTCCCCGAACACGGCGAGACTGCGACGTTGCGCCGAGTGGCGACGCTCGGTGAGATCCCGACAAAGCAGCTCTTCACCCTTTTTCCCAAGAAGCCGGCCAAAAAGATGGCCTACATCGCCGGGCTGCCGAAGCCTCGCGGTTGCGTGTAACCCGACAGGAGAACAGCCATGACCACCACCGAGACCACCGCGATCGTCCCGTCGTTCGGCGAGGAGGAAAGCAGCCGCAAACTCGCGATCATCTGCTCCAAGGGCAATCTGGACATGGCCTATCCAGGCCTCATCCTCGCCAATGCAGCCCTGGGGGAGGGCGTCGAGACCCACCTGTTCTTCACGTTCTGGGGCTTCGACATGATCAACAAGAAGACGATGGGCGACCTGAAGTTCACCATGCTCGGCAACACGGCGACGCACATGCCGCAGGGGCTCGGCGGCGTACCCGGGATGACCGCGATGGCCACGCATCAGATGAAGAAGTCGATCGCGGAAATCGGCGTACCCGAGGTGCCGGAGTTCCTCCAGCAGATCGTTGACTCAGGTGGCCATCTGTGGGCCTGCCGCATGTCGGCCGACATGCAGCACCTGGAGGCTGAAGATCTCTACGACGAAGTCGAGGCGATCATCAGCGCCTCTGACTTCATCGAGAAGACCGCGGGCGCGCAACTTCTATTCATCTAGTCAGGTGCCGCCGGATCGCGACCTGCGCAATGGCAGGGCCGCTCGTCCTGCGCCTGAGGACCTTGGGCCCTCTCACCTCGACCAGCTGAGACGTAGCGTTGAGCCATGACGATCAACGAGCCGGTATGACGTCCCAGCTCTCGGAAGTCTTGGAACCCGCTCGAGAGGACCACGTGCTCCTCGCGAATGGAACTGCGGCGCTCATACGGCGTCTTGTTCCCCGCGATCGCGATGCCGTCGCCGAGCTCTTTGAATCGTGCAGCGAGGCCAACCTGTACACCCGATTCTTCACGGTCGGCCACGCGATGGTGGCACGCCACGTCGATCACCTGTGTGGCCCGGCATCCAGGGCGGTGAGCTATGTCGCCCTGGTGGGCGAGCGCGTCATTGCTGTCACCGAGGTCGAGCCGTGCGAGCCGGGCACCAGCGAGATCGCCTATCTCATTGCCGGTGACATGCGTGGTCTCGGAGCCGCCACGTTGATGCTCGAACGAGCACGCCCGAGACGCTTGGGCGTGCGACATCTCGTGGTTCCTCGCCGACGTCCAGCAGCTGAACCATCCGATGCACGGAGTCCACACAGACCGTTTCGCGACGCGACAGCGGCGAGACAGCGATCAGCATTGGCTCGAACGTCCGGTACCGCTCACAAAGGAGATTGCACATGATGATCCAGGTCAACACCGACAACGTCGTCGACTCCGACGATCAGCTCACCAAGCTCGTCGAGGATGGCGTGGAGCTGGCCCTTGGAGCTCAGGCGATGCGCATCACCCGGGTTAACGTTCACTTCGGTGACGAGAGCGCAGGTCGGGCCACCGGCGCGGACATGCGGTGCATGATCGAAGTCCGCCCCGCCGGGCATGGACCGGTCGCGGTATCCGATCACGCGCCGACCAGCGAGCAGGCGTTCAACGGGGCGGTCGACAAGATGCAGCACCGGTTGGGGCACCTGTTTGGACGACTCGACGACCGGAACCCGGGTAGGCCGTCCGGACCGCTTGCCTAGGAGCGTGATCCCCTGCGGTCCACGTAGCGGTGCTTGGCGCCGCCCGCGGGTCGTAGATCCGCTGATGCTGCTCACCCGGCGAGGGTACTCCGCGCGTGTATGCAGTTGAGCCAACAGGAGCCTTCGAGGATGATCCCAACGTGACCGACAAGATGTTCCCCGGCAATCCCACGCGGTCCTACCGGAGCAGGGAACCGCTGAGGTCTTCGGGCGAAGTGGTCGACTGGGCACGCCAACCCCCAAAGCGCTACAGGCATGCGTGACCGCCTCGACGTGATCCTCAAAGATGAACGTGGCGAGATCATCAACTGATCCGCGAACGAACCCGGCCGGGGAGCCCACGCGGACTCTGGCGCCGTCGTCGGCATGGTCCGGGCACATCGGTGATCGAGCGGGTGTGCAACGCTTGTGGCATGGCAGACGTCAAGTTCCGCTTGCTCGATGAGGACCAGTGGCAGCTCTACCGCGAGGTCAGGTTGGCAGCACTGGAGGACGCACCTGAGGCGTTCGTCGCTCGTCTCGAGGATGAGGCCGACCGCGACGAGAAGTTCTGGCGCGAACGCATGAGCCGCGCGAGCCGCATCGTCGCTGAACGAGAAGACGTGCCCGTCGGCTTGGTGGGCTTGGGACGACTCGACGAGGACCCCGAGGCCGGCGAGGTGTTCGGACTGTGGACCGCTCCCGCGGTGCGTGGTCAACGCGTTGCCCGCGGCCTGGTGTCGATGGCCGCCCGGAAGTCGATCGACGACGGCTGCCGGCAGCTCTACTTCTGGGTTGTCTCCGACAACGCATCTGCGATCGGCTTCGCGAGCAGCTTCGGCTTTCGTCCCACCTCCAAACGTCGACCGGTGCGAGTCGTTGGCGGGTCGGCAGAGCAGGACGCGGACGAGGTCGCCATGGTGCTGTCCCTCGCATCGGATCCGACTGTGGCGATCAACCCTTCAAAAGGAGATTGGCCGAGCGGAGCTGGCCGCGGTCAATGAGGCTTTCCTCTCATCTCGCACTGGCCTGCGGGACGGCGACGAATCCGGCCACGAGTTAGCGGACTCGCGACCGTGATCTCGCAGTTTGGGACTTCTGGCTCTGGCTTCGCAGCGTCGCGGGCAGCATGCTCAAGGCATGAACTCCTATGTGTTCGACTTCGCTCAGGGAAGCATGGAGCAGCGCGACCTCCTGGGCGGCAAGGGCGCCAACCTCGCGGAGATGACCAGGCTCGGTCTGCCCGTGCCCCCTGGCTTCACAGTCACAACCGAAGCGTGCCGGGCCTACCTCAAGGCAGGTGACGAGCCACCGGGAATGTCAGACGAGATCGGACATCACCTGGCGGCGCTGGAAGCAACCATGGGTCGCGCGCTGGGCGACCCAACAGATCCCCTGCTGGTGTCGGTGCGATCGGGCGGGAAGTTCTCGATGCCCGGCATGATGAACACAGTCCTCAACATTGGGCTGAACAACGCGTCCGTACGAGGTTTGGCTGACCAGAGTCAGGACGAGCGCTTTGCCTTCGACTCCTACCGCAGGCTCCTGCAAATGTTTGGAAGCACGGTCTTTGGAATCGACGCCGATGTCTTCAGCAACCCACTCGACGATCTCAAGGCCGAGCGCGGCGTCACCCAAGACGTCGACCTGGTGAGCGCCGACCTGCAGGAACTGGTCGGCACGTTCGAGCAGCTCATCGACAAACACGCCGACCGCCCGTTCCCGCAGGATCCCCGTGAGCAGCTGGATCTCGCCATCCGATCAGTATTCGACTCATGGAACACCGATCGGGCGGTGCTCTATCGCCGACAGGAGCAGATCCCCGACGACCTCGGTACGGCGGTGAACATCCAAGCGATGGTCTTTGGCAACCGCGGACCTACGTCGGGTTCTGGAGTCGGTTTCACTCGCGATCCAGCAACCGGCGACGCGGGCGTCTATGGCGACTACCTGCAGAATGCCCAAGGCGAGGACGTGGTGGCTGGCATCCGCAACACGATGTCCCTGGCTGATCTCGATCAGCTTGACCACGAGTCGCACGAACAGCTCCTGACCATGATGGAGACACTGGAGCAGCACTACCGCGACATGTGCGACATCGAGTTCACAATCGATCGCGGCACCCTGTGGATGTTGCAGACACGGGTCGGAAAGCGCACACCGGAAGCGGCGTTCAGGATTGCCACCGACATGGTTCACGAGGGCTTGATCGACCTCGACGAGGCTCTGCAACGAGTGAGCGGTGCCCAGCTCGCGCAGCTGATGTTCCCGCGGTTCGACACCGTCGCCGACCGCACCCTCCTGGCCACCGGCATGAATGCATCTCCGGGTGCGGCCGTCGGCCGAGTCGTCTTCGACTCCGAAACGGCCGTCGACTGGGCGGCTCGAGGCGAGAACGTCATCTTGGTCCGAAAGGAGACCAACCCTGACGACCTGAGCGGCATGGTCGCGGCACGCGGTGTTCTCACAAGCCGGGGCGGCAAGACGTCACACGCCGCAGTCGTCGCCCGCGGCATGGGCCGCACTTGCGTTTGTGGCGCGGAGGCCCTCGACGTTGACGCCGCAGCGCGCAAGGTCGTCGTACGTGGTGGTCCCACCGTTTCAGAGGGCGATGTGATCTCGATTGACGGCACGACCGGCGAGGTGTTTCTTGGCGAGGTCGCGGTGGTCGACTCGTCGTTGGTGCGCTGGTTCGAAGGCGACGATGTCGATGATGAGCTCGTGACCGCGGTGGCCACACTTCTCGAGCATGCCGATGGGGTTCGCCGCCTGCGGGTGCGCGCCAACGCCGACACCCCCGCCGATGCTGCCCGCGCGCGCAGATTCGGCTGTGAAGGCATCGGTCTGTGCCGCACCGAGCACATGTTCCTCGGCGAACGCCGCGAGCTCGTGGAGCACCTGATTGTGGCCGAGGACAGCGCTGGCCGCGAAGCCGCCCTGGCTGCGCTGCTGCCACTGCAGAAGGTGGACTTCGCAGGCATTTTCGGAGCGATGGACGATCTCCCGGTGACGATCCGGCTGATCGATCCTCCACTTCACGAGTTTCTGCCGGACCTGACCGAGATATCGGTGCGCGTCGCGTTGGCCGACGAACGCGGAGAACGTGACTCCCACGACCACAAGCTGATGGACGCCGTCAGGCGCCTTCACGAACAGAACCCCATGCTTGGCCTGCGTGGAGTTCGTCTCGGCATCGCGGTGCCCGGTCTGTTCACCATGCAGGTTCGGGCAATCCTCGAAGCCGCCGCAGACCATGTTGCCGGCGGTGGAACGGCGCATCCGGAGATCATGGTGCCTTTGGTGGGCAGTGTCCGCGAGCTGGACCTCGTTCGCGCTGAGCTCGAACAAACGGCGCGAATGGTCGAGGACGAACTTGGAGTCTCGGTGCCTCACCTGATCGGCACCATGATCGAGCTTCCACGCGCGGCCATCACGGCCGATCGCATCGCTGTTTCAGCCGACTTCTTCTCGTTCGGCACCAATGACCTGACCCAGATGACATGGGGCTTCTCACGTGACGACGTGGAGGCGTCGTTCTTCTCCACCTATCTCGAACGCGGGGTCTTCGGCGTCTCGCCCTTCGAGTCGCTCGACGTCGAAGGTGTCGGCGAGCTGGTGCAGATCGCGACGACGCGTGCGCGAGCTGTCAAACCAGACCTGCACATCGGCGTGTGCGGCGAACATGGCGGCGACCCGGCATCGATCCACTTCTTCGACGACGTTGGTCTCGACTATGTGTCGTGCTCACCCTTCAGGGTGCCTGTCGCCCGGCTGGAGGCAGGCCGTTCGGCAAGCACGTCTGAATCAGCTGGCGACGGCTCGAAGTGATCGCGGTCAGTCGTCGTCCGCAGCAACGACGTGGAACTCCACTCGATAGACCAGCGTGTCTCCACCGATCGGCCCAGCATGTGCTGCGCGTTCGCGGAGGGTCTGACGATCCGGTTCACCCGTACGGGCGAAATCGTCGTCGGTGATTGTGCGAAAGGGGACCAGGTCCATCTCGTCGACCTGGATCGAGACGCCAGCGGTCCGGTAGACCCCACCGACCCTGACCTGTGGGCGCGCCCAGAGCCGAAATGACACCGTGATCGACCCGTTGGCGACGCCGACGCGGAGCTCACGACTGAACTGCACGACTCGATTCTTCCATCTCGACGTGTCTGTGTTCAGCAGGCTGTGCCGCGGTCGACCGAGAGCACGGCTCCGGTGACTGATGCTGCTGCGTCGGAGGCCAGATAGGCGATCGCGTCGGCCACGTCGCTCGCCGGCATGAATCCATATCGGGCACCAGCAGTCTCCATCAGGAGCTCCCAGTCGAGGTCTGTGTCTGGGTGCTCTGCGGCCGCGTTGGTTGGCAGATCGGTCTGTATCCCACCTGGGCAGACTGTGTTGACCCGAATGCCATCGGCCGCGAGCTCGAGCGCGAGTGACTTCATCAGCAGGATCACACCGCCCTTCGATGCGCAGTACGCAGCTTGATACGGCTGGCCACGCAGACCGGCGATGGATGCGACGGTGACGATATTGCCCTTGCTCTCGCGAAGATGTGGCAGTGCTGCGTGGCTAATCAGCATCGGACCGGTCAGATTGACCCCGAGGTGGCGCTGCCACGTCGCGACGTCGAGGTCCTCGAACTTGCGGAACTGGTCGATTCCGGCGACGTTGACCACGATCTCGAGCCCGCCCAGGCTTTCCACGACGGTCGCGACGGCCGTGCGGACCGACGACTCGTCACTCACATCGCAAGCAAGAACGCCAGCAGTTGGGAACAGGTCGACACCCACGACGGACGCTCCCTCAGCCGTCAACAGCTCCACGACTGCTTGACCGACACCACCAGCAGCCCCGGTGACCAGAGCCCTCTTGCCATCAAAACGTCCAGTCACAGTGATTCCTCTCAAGCGTGCGGTCGACGCAACCTAGCAGTCCTGCGCGGTGGCCGTGGACATCCGCTGGGCGATTCCCTGCCCCGGTGCGGGGTAACCCACGTCCATGAATCTCATTGCTGGGCTGATCGTGGGGCTCGTGGCCGGAGTTGTCATGTATTTCGCCACGAGACAGGTGTTCTGGTTACCGGTCGGTGCGGCGATGGGCGCATTCGTTGGTGAGCTGCGGATACGACGCCGCCCGTAACCATCGGGGCTATACGAAATTGCAACCTGCCGAGCATCTCGAGACCGTTGTTGACCCTGCAAGGATTGAGTAATGCCCGACGCTGCCGAGCTCACCGAGCGCTGGATTTCTGCCTGGGCACACGTGCGAAGCCTCGACGTCTCACAGCTCGACGGGTATCCACTGGTGCACACACGATCGCGTACGCGCGAGAGCGAGCTCATCTGCTGCGACCCCGGACCAGATGCCTTCAGCGCGCTGACGCGGCACATCGACGGCGATCCACGCGCCATGCTGACCGTCATCGCCGAGGACATCCAGCCGTATGCGGCGCTTCCACTGCCACCGAGTGTGCGCGTTGATCGCGACGACGAGACACTGATGACGGTCAAGCTCTCTCCGAGCCCCACGGCTCGCGACGCAACATTCTCCAGCCGCTGGGACATCGTCGGCAACAGCGTGACTTTGAGACTTGAGTCAGATGGCAGAGTGGCCGCCGAAGGGACGGTTGGCGTCCTCGGTGATCACGCGGTGTTTGACGCGATCGAGACGTCACCGAGATATCAACGGCGAGGCCTCGGTCGATGCATCGTGTCGATGCTGACGTCATATTCGCTCGACAAGGGCGCCACACGTGGCGTGCTGGCTGCAACGCACCAAGGCCGTCTGCTCTACGAGGCGCTGGGGTGGGATGTCACCCTCAAGATGCGCTCCCTGATGGGCACCTGATCAGACGGTGGCGCTGCGGCGACACACCTCGTCCCACGGCGTCGGCTCCATGGCGAAGTGCTCGCGGGCGGCCGAGTCGTCCATCACGTACGGCTTGTTCCATTGGTACGAGAGCTGACGCAGCTCACGTAGCAGCGGGACGAACGGCGAGGCCGTAGCAAGAACGGCCTTCGGCATCGCACTGACCTTGACGGCAGGCTTGCCGATACTGGAAAGCACGTCGTTGATCGCCTGTTCCTGTGTTCGCGGTGAGTTGCTGGGCACATGCCACGTCCGCCCGTGCGCTGATTCGTCAGTCGCCGCCGCAACCAGCAGCCGTGCGGTGTCGAGCACATCGGTGAAGGTGTGCGGCTGGTCCTTCTTGCCGATCACCCAGGCTCGCTTGCCCTTCAGTGCTCCGGGAATCTGGCGGGTCACGTGTCCGTTGTCGCCGACCCCTGCGCCTACGTAGTCAGAACCGCGTACCTCGACCGTACGGATGCGTCCGGCATCATGCAGCGCCTTCGCCTCGGCCCACATACCGGCGCGGAGCCTGCCCTTGTGATCCGTCGCCGCGTCCGTCATGCCCTCATGCATTGGCTGATTCACCGGACCATACGGGTACAAGTTTCCTGTGATTGCGTAGACCGCCTCGGATCGCTCTGCCGCAATCAGGAACGCCGCAGCAAGTGGCGGCCAGAACTCATCCCACCTCGTGTAGTCCGTGGGGTTGGCGCAGTTGTAGATCACAGCGCTGCCCTCGGCTGCTCCTGTGAGGGCTTTCGGGTCAGACGCATCGAGCATGAGGTGGGTGATGCCTGCGATACCGGTATCCGTACCGGAGCGGGTCGCGACCACGACGTCCGACCCTCGTGCGGCAAGGAGTTGGGCGACGTGGCGACCGACTGGTCCGGCTCCAACGACGAGATGACGATCAGTCATCGCAATCCTTTCGCCTGTTGAGCAACACTCTTGTTCAGAGCATGCCATCAGTGGCGCGCTCCGCCGACCGTGAGCAATGCCTCACCCTCGGAATGAAGGCAAATCGCAACTCAGCAGGTTCAATGGATGAGCACAGGAACTGAGGATCTGAATGTCGCGAATCACCCGCAAGACCTTCGTCGCGGCACCCGCCGGGACAGTTTGGAAGCTCGCCGGCGACTTCGCGGAGTGGCACCCCAAGCTCCGCATCTATGCCGACGGCCCAGAGGCATCCGCCGAGCTCGTCGTCACGGTCGTGGCTCGCGACGAGTCGGACATGACCCTCTCGTACCACATGCCTGATCCACCGTTCCCGATCGCGAATCACCGAGCCACGATACTCGTCGAAGCCGACAGCGACACGACGTCATACGTGACGTGGGAGGCCGACTTCACGGCCGAACCCGAGATGCTGCAGAAGCTCGAGGACGAGCTGGGCGATGATGTCTTCTCGCGGGCGCTCGACCGCCTCGCCACCACCGCGCAAGACGCCCATGGTTCAAAGCGGACCAGCGCCTAGATCTGACGAACCATCGGGGCTTCGACGCCTCGGCCTGCGGCCTCACGTTCGGCCGCGGCGGCCTCACTGGCGAGCGATCGGCGCTAGCTACGCCAATCCTTGAAGCCAATAACGATCAGGCGCATCTGACGCCTCGCGCCTTCTTTGATCTTCTCCTCCAGGTCGGGGCGACCGTCGGGCATCTCGACAACCTCCTCAGCGTTCGACACCATGTTGCGGACGAACAGCCGCGACACCATCTGAACGTCTTCGGTGTCCCAGTTCTCGATGTTGGGCAGGCGCGCCAACACGACGGCCAGCTCGCTCACGAACAGGTCAAGCTCGTGGCGGATCGCGGTACGGACTACATCTGGCCCGCCGACACGCTCTCGCGCGACGAAACCGAAGTGCGCCTTGCTCTCCTTGACCGCCTCGACCAGCACGTCCGCGGCGGCGTCGATGATGTTGTCGAACACCTCGGGATCACGCTGCGCATCGCGGATCATCCGGCGCAGCGTCGAGAACGACTGCTCCACGAGCGCCAGGCCGAGCTCGTCCATCGACTCGAAATGGCGGTAGAACGCCGTCGGCACGATGCCGGCGCCCCGCGAAACCTGACGCAGGCTGATCTGCGCAAATCCCTGGGTCTGGCTGAGCTCGAGAGCCGCGGCGAGGATTGCCTGACGGGTGCGTTCTTTCTGGGCCTGGCGTGACTCGACGGGTACAGCACCTGACATGGACACAGCTCCAACCTCCGCCTTTCAGTGAACACCCGTACTCAGGGTGCCTCAGGTCACGCGATTCGCGCTTGCACATGCCCGACAGAACGGGCACTATTTGAGTGTACGCACGTTCACTGAATAACACCGCCAATGAACTTTGAGGAGGGCAACCCGATGGGCATCATCCGCAAGGCTCTCGCCTCACGGCCCGTCGCGTCCCTGACCTCCCCCTACTCGATCGATCACTACCTCGACCAGATCCACCCCATGCTCGCAGCGGAAAACGTCCGCGCACGGGTCGTCAAGGTAGTCCATGAGACGGGTGAAGCCAGCACTGTTGTGCTGCGTCCCAACGGCGCCTGGAAGGGCTTCACCCCCGGTCAGCACGTGCAGTTCGGGGTGGAGGTCGACGGCAAGCGCCGCGTACGCGTGTTCTCGGTGTCAAGCTCACCGGCAAACAAGACTCGGGCCTCCAGGAACAGGACATTCAGCGTCTCGGTCAAGGCTCACCCCGACGGATACGTCTCGCAGTTCCTGCACAACGACCTCTTGCCCGGCACGATCGTCTACCTCTCCCAGGCTGAGGGCGAGTTCGTCCTCCCACACGAGACACCCGACAACCTGCTGCTGATGAGCGGCGGATCGGGCATCACCCCAGTCATGTCGATGATCCGTACGCTCCGCGACTCCGGCCACACCGGGCGCGTCACCTTCCTGCACTACGCGCGGTCCCTCGAGGACGAGATGTTCAGCGGTGAGCTCGACGAGATCGCCGCGGCACTCCCCCAGGCTCAAGTCGTTCGCATCTTCACCCGCAAGCCGGCCGACGGCGCCGAGCTCAAGGGCCGCTTCTCGATCGACCACCTCAAGCATCTCGGCATTGACCCTTCCGAGACGCTGACGTATGTGTGCGGCCCCGCGGGCCTGATCGCGAGTGTCCGCGACACCTACGCCGAGCTCGGCGCAATCGACCAGCTCCGCATGGAGTACTTCAAGGTGCCGAGCGTCGATCTCGACGCGGCTGAAGCCACCGGCACTCTGACGTTGGACAACGCGAGGATCGAGACTGCCAACACCGGCCAGACGATCCTCGAACAGGCTGAGGCCGCTGGTCTCAAGCCAGAGTTCGGCTGCCGCATGGGTGTCTGCAACACCTGCGTCGTCAAGAAGAACCACGGCGCAGTCCGACACATCATCAGCAACGAGATCAGCGCCAACACCGACGAGACCATCAAGATCTGCGTGCACGTCCCAGTCGGCGACGTCAACGTAGCCCTCTAGACATAGGGAGAACCCGCATGACCAAGACCAAGAACGCACCGATCGCGCCGCACAGCGCGAGCAATCACAACGCCGCACCGCTGTCGCTGATCGACCCCACCAGCGACAAGAAGGCAACGATCGGCCTCGACCTCATGACGTACGAGCAGCTCGAAGAGTTCGGCGAGGAGCTCAACGTCATACGTCAGCGTGTGCTCGACGACCTGGGTCAGAAGGACGCCGACTACATCCGCCGCGTCATCAAGATCCAGCGGGCGTCCGAGGTGCTGGGTCGCATCGGCATCTTCATGCCATTCCTCCCACCGGTGTTCATCGCCGGCATCGTGCTCCTCGGCCTGGCCAAGATCCTCGACAACATGGAGATCGGCCACAACATCATGCACGGCCAGTACGACTGGATGAACGATCCGATGATCGACGCCAGCCGCTTCGAGTGGGACAACATCGCCCCGTCGCAGGACTGGAAGCACGGTCACAACTACATCCACCACACCTACACCAACATCCACGGCATGGACCGCGACATCGGCTACAACATGTTCCGAATCGACGACGACCAGCCCTGGTATGCCAGCCACAGGTTCAACCTGCCGCTCGCGTTCATCCTGATGCTCGTCTTCGAGTGGGGAATCATGTACCACGGTGTCGAGCTCGACCAGTACCTCCAAGGCAAGATCACCAAGGAGGACTTCCAGGGTCGCCGCAAGCGCGCCATGAAGAAGATCCGCAAGCAGGTCTTCAAGGACTACATCGCGTGGCCTGTCATGGGTATCGCTCTTGTGCCGTTCACCGGCTGGTGGGCGCCGATCGCGATCCTGGTCGCCAATGTCGTGGCCAACGTGATCCGCAACATCTGGTCCTTCATCATCATCTTCTGCGGCCACTTCCCGGCCGAGGTGCAGACCTTCGCCGAAGAGGACGCCCAGAACGAGACCCGCGGACAGTGGTACCTCCGCCAGCTGCTCGGATCGGCCAACATCTCCGGCAGCAAGCCGTTCCACATCATGACCGGCAACCTGAGCCACCAGATCGAGCACCACTTGTTCCCCGACATCCCTGCGCGTCGCTACCCCGAGGTGGCCAAGGACGTGCACCTGCTGGTCGAAAAGTACGGCCTGCAGTACAACACTGGTCGTCTCTCGAAGCAGATGTTCAGCGTCATCCGCCAGCTGGCCAAGCTGGGCAAGAAGCCGAGCGATCCGCTGAAGATTGGCAACAGCCCGGAGTCGAAGGCGCTGCGTCGGGCCAAACGGGAAGAAGCCGCCCGTCGCGCCGAAGAGCTGCGTACGCCACAATTGACCTCCTAGTCCACCTGACCGAGAGGCACCCCGATGGCGTTGAGCAGGCGCGAGATCGCCAAGGACGTCGTGCAGCAGTCCATCGAGGCGGCCATCGCCACCGGCGGACACGTCGCCGCGATCTTGTTCGAGGGCGCACGCAAGATCACGACGGAACTCGGCGCATTCGGCACGGAGATCTTTGAGATCACCGAGTCGAGCCGACGAGCTGGCGAGGACTCTGAAGGAACCAATCCGGACAACGGCTAGCGTCGAATCACTGGCATGAGCCAAACGACGTCCCGACGCCGCGTAGCTGTCATCGGATCAGGGGTGTCCGGACTCACCGCTGCGTACATTCTCCGCAACGACAATGACGTCACGGTGTTCGAGTCCGACGACCGTATCGGCGGCCACGCGCACACCCACACCGTTGCCGACCTGGATGCGACACATCGCGTCGACAGCGGCTTCATCGTGCACAACGATCGTACCTATCCCCTGCTGCGCCGCCTTTTTGCCGAGCTCGACGTCGACGTCCACGCGACCGAGATGAGCATGAGCATCCACTGCGACGGGTGCGGCCTGGAGTATGCAGGAGGTCGAGGCGGCAAGGGCATCTTCGCGCAGAAGCGCCGCGTCGCTGATCCCCGGTATCTCGCGATGCTTCTCGGCGTGAAGAAGTTCGGCAAGCTCGCCCAGCAGCTGCTCGACAGTGAAGAGTCGGCCGACGAGCCGCAGACGTATGGCGACTTCCTGAGGATCCACGGGTTCTCTGAGTTCTTCATCTCGCACTACGCGATCCCGGTCGTCTCCTGCGTGTGGTCGTCGGGTCATGAGGACGCGTTGTCCTACCCCGCGCGGTACTTGTTTGAGTTCCTCAAGCACCACGGCTTCCTCTCCATCAAGGGCTCGCCCCAGTGGTACACCGTTGCCGGGGGCTCCAACACCTACATCGACAAGGTCACCGCCGCGGTGGGAGACGTCCGCGCGTCGAACGCGATCCAGTCAGTCACCCGCAAGCCCGACGGTGTCGAGCTCATCGATTCGGCCGGCACCCTGCACCACGCCGATGCTGTCGTCATCGCGACACATGCCGACGACGCACTGGCGTTGCTCACCGATCCCAGCGACGACGAACGACGGGTACTCGGCGCCTTTGAGTACTCCCACAACGAGACCCTGTTGCATCGCGATCATTCGCAGCTGCCAAAAGCGGCGGACGCTCAGTCCTCATGGAACTATCGGATGGACGACTGTGCACAGCGCAGCGACCGGACGGCGGTGACCTACTGGATGAACCGACTTCAAGGAATCGAGAGCGCCGCGCCCTTCCTCGTCACGCTCAACGCCTCCGATCGCATCGACTCCTACAAGGTTGTTGCCCGGATGGACTACACCCATCCGATCTACACACCGGAGTCGGTGGCGGCGCAGGGCGAGCTCAAGGATCTGTTCACCGCCAGCACGGTCTTCGCCGGCGCCTATCACGGATGGGGATTCCACGAGGACGGCTGTCGCTCGGGCGTGGACGCGGCCAGAGCTCTGGGCACCACATGGTGACCCCTGTCCTGCCACCGCTCCCCGCCTTGGTTGAGGGCACGGTCGGCCACACCAGACGTACGGCGCTGCGTCATCGCTTCACCAACCGCGTCTACCAGTGGCTGGTAGACGTGGACGATCTGCCGCGCATGAATCGCTTCCTGCGCCCGTTCTCATCGTTCAGGGCTGCAGACCACATCGGTGATGCTGATGACACGATCCGGGCCAACATTGAACGCTTCTGCCGGGCCGGTGGGGTCGACATCAGTGGACACCGCATCCTGATGCTCGCCAATGCCCGCGTACTGGGTCACACTTTCGACCCGCTCAGCGTGTTCTGGGCAATCGCGCCCGACGGATCGCTGCGCTGCATCGTCGCCGAGGTGCACAACACCTACGGTGAGCGCCACGCGTACCTCCTTGAGACCGATGATGCAGGAAAGGCGACCGTGGACAAGCAGTTCTACGTGTCGCCGTTCTTCACGGTCGACGGCCGCTACGACCTGCAATTCACGCTGACCCCTGAGTCGGTCTCCTCGACCGTGATCCTGCGCCAGGGCGGCGAGGCAGTCTTCACCGCAACGTTTCGCGGGAAACCCCGCCCCGCCACCGCAAAACGTCTCAGCAAACTCTTGGTCAAAATGCCATTGATGACCCATCGCACGAGCCTTCTGATCCGAATACACGGTGTATGGCTTTGGATCCGCAGACTGCCGGTTGTCGCCCGACCGGCCCACACACCGCAGGAAGGCACCCAATGACTCAGATCGCCACCCCCCGCTGGCCCGGAATCGCGCACACCCCGCGTACCCCTGCCAGGGCGCGCATTGCCAAGGCCATCCTCAGGCCGACCATCAACCGTGTCCCCGTCCGGTTGACCATGGCCAACGGAACTCGGTGGGGAGCCGGAGACGACAGCTCACCCGAGATGCGCATCGTCCGTCCCAAGGCGTTCTTCGGCCGACTCGGCGCTGACACCAAGATCGGTTTCGGCGAGGCATACATGGCCGGAGACTGGACCACCGGTGAGGGCACCGACCTCGCCGATCTGCTCACGCCGTTTGCCGAGCGCCTCACGACGATCGTTCCAGTGCCGTTACAGAAGTTCCGCGTCTTCGTAGACAAGAAGCTCCCGCACCATCAGCGCAACTCCGTCAAGGGCTCACGCAAGAACATCGAGGCGCACTACGACCTCTCAAACGAGCTCTTCGCTCAGTTCCTCGACCCATCGATGAATTACTCGTCTGCCTGGTTCGAGGGAGACGAGACACTCGAAGAGGCGCAGATGCGCAAGATAGACGCCGTGCTAGACGACGCGATGGTCGGCGAGGGCACCCGCGTGCTCGAGATCGGCAGCGGTTGGGGCTCGCTCGCTATCCGTGCGGCGCAGCGTGGCGCCAAGGTGACCACCATCACGATCTCAACTGAGCAGGCAGCACTGGCCGAGGAGCGCTTCGCCGAGGCAGGCGTCGACGTTGACCTCCAACTTGTGGACTACCGCGAGGTCACCGGCGAGTACGACGCAATCGTCAGCGTCGAGATGATCGAGGCTGTCGGCGAGGAGTTCTGGCCGACCTACTTCCAGACCATCGACAAGCTCCTGGCTCCCGGCGGCCACGTGGCGATCCAAGCCATCACGATGGACCACCACCGCTACCTGGCGACGCGCAACTCATACGGCTGGATCCAGAAATACATCTTCCCCGGCGGGCTCCTGCCCTCTCTGACCGCCGTCGACCAGGTGCTGGCGGAGCACACGAGCTTGCAGGTCACCAACCAGCGGCCGCTCGGCTCCCACTACGCCCGCACACTTCGTCAGTGGCGCGACAACTTCAACACCAACTGGAACACGATCAACGCACAGGGGTTCGACGAGACGTTCCGCCGTATGTGGGAGTTCTACCTCGCGTACTGCGAGGCCGGCTTCGACACGGGCTACATCAACGTGCACCAGATCAGCATGTCGCGCCCGATCGTCTCGGGGGCATGAGCCATGGCAAGCATCGCCCGTCTCCCCATGCCGATCCAGGAGACCTGGGAGTGGCAGTACGACGGCGCCTGTCGCGAGACCGATCCGGAGACCTTCTTCTCCCCTGACGCCGAGCGCGGGCCCCGCCGGAGGCGCCGCGAGGCCGCCGCCAAGGCCCTCTGCGCCGTCTGCCCGGTACGCCGCGCCTGCCTTGAGCATGCGCTGAGCGTGCGCGAGCCGTACGGCGTGTGGGGCGGCCTCAACATCAACGAACGCGAGATGCTGATCGCCGACCGCAAAGCCTGCTGACGCGGCTATTTGACCGAGCCGGCCATCATCCCTTGGATGAAGAAGCGCTGGAACGAGAAGAACACGATCAGTGGCACGATCAAGGACAGGAACGACCCTGCTGCGAGCACGTCGAGGCTCGAACCGAACTGCCGGGTCTGACCGCTCAGGTAGACCGTCAACGGCCTGGAGCCCGAGTCGGTGAAGATCAAGCCGACCAGAAGGTCGTTCCACACCCACAAGAACTGGAAGATCCCCAGCGAGGCGATCGCCGGCAGGCCAAGCGGCAACACCACAGTGCTGAAGATCCGCCACTCTGACGCACCATCCATCCGCGCGGCCTCAAGCAGCTCCCGGGGTATGCCGACAAAGAAGTTGCGCAGCAGGAATATTGCAAACGGCAAGCCGAACGACACGTGGAACAGCACCACGCTGGGAATGGATCCGAACACATTCAGCTTGCCGAAGAGCTGCGCGATCGGTATCAGCGCGATCTGGATGGGCACGACCAGCAAACCAATGATGGCGACGAAGATGACGTCCCGACCCGGGAACTCCAACCAGGAGAACGCATATGCGGCCATCGCCCCGATCACGATGACGAGCAGCGTGGCAGGGACGGTGATCAGGATCGTGTTGACGAAGGACTTGGTGATCTCGCTGTTCGCCAGCAGATTTCTGTAATTCTCGGTGGTCAGCTCACCGGGCTTGCTGAAGATCGTCCACCAGCCGCTTGCCGAGTTGGCTGACTCAGGGCGCAGGCTGGAGATGAGCAGGCCAAGCGCCGGAACGATCCAGATCAGCGCCACGAAGGCCAAGAAGACCTGCAAGAACGGGGATTCCGTCGCGGAAGCGATCCTGTTGAACACGCTGCGCTTGCGCGGTTCGTGATTGATGGGTTCGTCGAGCGAGGGCGCGATGGTGACAGTCACGAGGCATCCCTCCTGAAGCGTCGGACGTTCACGATCATGGCTGGGATGACCAGCAGCAGCAGAAAGATGCTGATCGCGCTGCCGAGGCCCTGATTCTGACCGCCGCCGAATGAGACGCGCCACATCTGCAGGGCGAGCACGTTGGCATCTGACTGCACGGACCCGGGCGCTATGACGAACACAAGGTCGAACAGCTTGAGCACGTTGATCACCAACGTCACGAACACCACAACGATCACCGGGCCCAGCAGCGGCATGGTGACTCGCCGGAACACCTGCCACTCCGAGGCTCCGTCAATTCGAGCTGCCTCAAGTGCGTCGCGCGGGATGGCCGCCATGCCAGCAGCCAGCAGCACCATCGCGAACCCCGCATAGATCCACAGATATGCGCCGATGATCGAAGGCGTGATCAGTTTGGGGCCCAGCCAGGTGACTCCGCGATAAGGCTCGGTGAAGTTGTTGCTCGGTAACTTGATCTCAACTGGGCCCGATCCGAGATCCTTGAGCTGATAGATGCCGGCATCGTCGGTGGTGGCCTTTGCCACGGTCTTGCCGTCGCGTAGGGCCTCGACCGTGATGCCGGGCAATCCCTTCTCGCCCGTGTCGATGACATTCTTCTCCCCCCCACCGCCGGGCTTGAAGTCAAGCCACACGGTGCCAGTCAGTGTGTCCTTCGACGAGGCACCTGCCTCCTTTGCCTGAACCGCTTCTTTGGGTACGTATTGGGGTGCGATGGCGAGCAGTCCGACGTTGACCGACTCGCCTCCCGGGTCCGTACCGACCTTGGTGGCGAATCCACCGCCGGTCGTCGACAGATCATCGGGCGATGCTGGACGAGCATTGGGGTAACCTGCGCTGGGCTTGAACGTGTCATGGACGGCGACGAGGGCCGCATTGAGTACCCCGCGATCGGGCTGCTGGTCATATACGAGTCGGAAGATGACACCCGATGCCAGGAACGAAATGGCCATCGGCATGAAGATGAGTGTCTTGAACGCCGTCGCCCATTTGATCCGCTCGGTGAGGATGGCGAAGAACAGTCCGAAGATGGTGACGATCGTCGGTGCGACAACAACCCAGATGACGTTGTTCTTCAGCGCGGTGAAGGTGCCTGCGTCGGTGAACATGTCCTTGTAGTTGCCAAGTCCGACGAATGAGTCCCCCGACTTGTCGTACAGGCTTCGGATGAAGGAGTACACAATCGGGTAGACGAGGAACCCCACGAGCAGGAGCACTGCTGGCGCCAGAAAGGCGAGTGCCAATCCTGAGATCCGTCGCCGGCGGGGCTCGGTGGCACCGGCGTCGGTTCCGGGAGCCCCGGAACCGTCCGCCGGCACGTGCGCCACCTCAGTCATCGGATCAGCCGAACGCCTTCGCTGCCGAAGCCTCCAGCGCTGCCGCCGTCGCCGTGGGGTCGGACGAGTTCTTCAGGAAGTCCTGGAGAATCTTCCACTCGCCTGAGGCGGGTGTTCCGCCGAACGCTGGCGGAGCCAGGTCGGACATGTCGAAGCGGAAGTTGTCACCCGCATCGACGATCGCCTTGCCGACGGCCGCTGAGTTGTCATCCGGGTATGCACTCGACTCGAGATTCTTGTTCGCCGACGTGAAGCTGCCGGTCGACACGAGATTCTTCGCGGCATCGGCAGTCGCAAGGTAGGTCATGAACGCCTGCGTTGCCTTGCGATCGTTGAACTGCACCGCGAGGTCTCCGCCGCCAACGACCGACCCGGGCGAGTCGCCCACTGCCGGGAAGGGGAACCATTTGGCGTCGTCGCCCACGGTGAAGTCACTTGCGTCACCGATGACTCCGGCCACGAAACTTCCCTCAAACACGATGGCCGACTTGGGGTCCTTCGAGAACACCTTCGTCACCGAACCGGGGAAGTCGGTCTGCAGTGCAGTACCGGGATCACCGACCAGTGTCTTGTCTCCGAAGAGCTTGGCCATCTGCTTGAGCGTGTCGACGACCGAAGCATCCGTCCACGGAATCTCATGCTTGGCCAGCTTGTCGTAGTTGTCGGCACCGGCACTGCGGATGTAGACGTTCTCGAACCAGTCAGTCAGTGTCCAACCATCCGCTCCGCCGAGAGCGACCGGTGTCGGCACTCCCGAGTCACTGAGCGTTTTGGCCGTCGCCAGGAACTCGTCCCAGGTCTTCGGCTCGGAGGCACCCGCAGCCTCAAACGAAGGCACGTTGTACCAGACTGTCGACTTGTTGGACGCGTCCACTGCGACGCCGTACGTCTTGCCGTCGACCGTTCCCAGGTCCTTCCAGATCGATGCGTAGTTGTCCTTGATCTGGCTGACCGTGTCAGCGCCCAGCTCCTTGGCGGCTCCCGCCTTGGCGAACTGTGTCATCAGACCCGGCTGCGGGAGAATGCCGACATCGGGCGCAGCATTTCCCTTGATCTTCGTGTTGAGGACTGTGGCGATGTCGTCGCCGGTCGAGGTGAATGTCACCTTGGCGCCGGTGTCCTTCTCGAACGCCGAAATGACCTTCTCGAAGACCTTCTGCTCGGCACCGCTCCACACGGCTGCGACCTCGAGCTTCTCGCCGGACAGGCTCGGCAGGTCGGCTTTCTTGCCATCGGAGCCGCCTCCGCATGCTGCCAGAGCCAGTAGCGCTCCTGCCGCCAGACTCGCGACGAGCCCTCGTTTCCTGATGTTGATGAACATGCTGTTCCTCTCTCTCAGTCTTGCCAGATGGCTGCACCCGTGTCGGGTGCAAAATAGTGGAGGCGCGAAGTGTCAACGTGGACCGGAAGCTCCTGTCCGAGCGTGACTGTCGTGCGGGGATTGAGCCGCGCCACGATGGTGGTCGACTCACTGTCGGTCGTCCGGGCGCCAGTCTCCTGGGCGATCTCGTCGAGATGCTCGCTGGAGGCCACCCGTGCCGCGATCGGGAAATGAGCCATCACGTCGGAGCCCATGGGCTCGACCAGAGTGGTCTTGGACGTGAACACGTGACCCTCCGGGTGCTCGATCAGCCTGGCGTCCTCGAGATCCTCAGGACGGATTCCCACGATGAGGTCCCTGCCGACATACGACTTCAGGGCGGGTCGTTCCTTGAACACCCCCGGATCGATGCTCAACTCGTCGACGCCGAACCGCACCATCAGCTTGCCCTCAGACTCCAGGAGGGCTCCATGAACCAGGTTCATTGCCGGCGAGCCGATGAAGCTGGCGACGAACAGGTTCACCGGACGGTCGTAGAGCTCCTGCGGTGGCGCAATCTGGTGAAGGACACCGGCCTTCATCACGGCCACGCGATCTCCGAGCGTCATCGCCTCCGTCTGGTCATGGGTGACGTAGATGGTGGTCACTCCGAGGTCGTTCTGCAAGTAGCCGATCTCGGCCCGCATCTGCACCCGCAGCTTGGCGTCGAGGTTTGAGAGCGGTTCGTCCATCAGGAAGGCCTGCGGCTCACGCACGATCGCCCGACCCATCGCGACGCGTTGACGCTGACCGCCCGACAAGTTGCGCGGTTTGCGCTCCAGCTGCTCCTGGAGGCCAAGGATCGCGGCGGCCTTGTCAACACGCTGCCTGATCTCCTCCTTCGGCAGCTTGCGCAGCTTGAGTCCGAAACCGATGTTGTCACGGACGCTCAGGTGCGGATAGAGCGCATACGACTGGAAGACCATGGCGACATCGCGGTCTCGGGATGGGACACGATTGACGACCTTGTCACCGATGCGGACGGTGCCTTCGCTGATGTCCTCGAGGCCCGCAATCATCCGCAGGGCTGTCGACTTTCCGCAGCCCGAAGGCCCGACCAGGACCAAGAATTCGCCGTCAGAGACGTCGATCGACAGACCTGTCACCGCGCGCGTGCCGTCGGCGTAGACCTTGCCGACATTGCTGAGGCTGACCTCGGCCATGCGCTCACTCCCGGGCAGATTGGCAACAGAGTTGAACCTATTGGCACCGTACACCCGGCTGCGGTTTTGGCCAGGTCCGTGACCGGCTACTCGTAGAAGATGCGCTCCACGACCTTGCGAGCGTGGCGGGTCATCCGGAGATACTCGTTGACCATGCGCTCGCTCTGGTCCATGCCATAACCGAGTAGGTGGGCGACCCCAGCACGGTCGGCACCTTGCTCGACCATCGACTCGGCCGGCTTGCCGCGCATCAACACCACGGCATTGCGGATGCGGCTGACGAGCCTCCAGGAGTTCTCCAGCGTCCGTGCGTCAGCCCTGCTGATGAGTTCGGCGTCAAGGGCCGCATGCAAAGCCTTGAGCGTGCGGGTCGTGCGCAGCCCCGGCACGTCGTACGCGTGCTGCATCTGGAGCAGTTGTACGGTCCACTCGACGTCGGCGAGTCCACCTCTACCTAGCTTGAGGTGGGTGTTGGGGTTGGCGCCACGCGGTAGACGCTCGGAGTCGATGCGGGCCTTGATGCGGCGGATCTCACGAACTTCGTCGGGTGTGGTTCCGCCTTCGGGCCAGCGAAGTGGATCAATGAGCGCCGTGAACCGCTCGGACAACTCCTCGTCGCCGATGATCGCGTTCGCCCGCAGCAGCGCCTGCGCTTCCCACACTGCCGACCACTTCTCGTAGTAGGCCTTGTATGCCGCAAACGACCGCACGAGCGGACCGTTCTTGCCCTCCGGTCGAAGCTCCGCGTCAACCTCCAGCGGTGGGTCGTCCGATGGCGCGGCCAACATCTTGCGAAGGCCCACCGCGACCGCCATTGCTGCCTCAGCCGCGGCCGTCTCGTCGGCGCCCGGCAAGGGATCGTGCACAAACATCACATCCGCGTCGGAGCCGTATCCCGCTTCACCGCCGCCCAGCCGGCCCATCAGCACGATCGCCATCCGGGTCGGCATCGGGCCACGCTCGGCCTCAACAGCGGAAACCGCGACCTTGAGGGCACCCGCGATCGTCGCGACAGAGATGTCAGTCAACGCCTCGCCAACCTCGAGGATGTCGAGCTGGCCAAGCACGTCCGCTATGCCGATGCGGGACAGCTCACGACGTCGCACCCGTCGCACCGCACGTATCGCGTCAGCGGGATCGGTGTGTCGTTCTGCAGCGTTGTCCATCTCGCTGCGAAGCCGCTCAATGGATCGCGGTACGAGCTCGGCGTTGTCGCCGAGAAGCGCAACCGAGTCAGGTGCACGCAGGATCAGGTCTGTGACGTAACGGCTTGATCCGAGGACGCGGGCAAGCTGTTCGGCGCCCTCGCCCTCGTCGCGGAGCTTGCGGAGGTACCAGTGTGTATCGCCGAGTCCTTCGGAGATCTTGCGGAACGCCAGCAGGCCGGCTTCGGCATCGGGTGTCTCGGCGAGCCACGCGAGCATCGCCGGGAGCAAAGCCTTCTGGATTGCGGCTCGGCGTGACACGCCGGAGGTCAACGCCTCGATGTGCTTCAGAGCCCCCTTCGGATCGACGAAGCCCAAAGCTGTGAGGCGCTGCTCAGCAGCCAATGGGGTCAGACGCAGACCATCGGTCGGCAAGGACGCCACAGCCTCAAGCAACGGCTGATAGAACAACTTCTCGTGCAGGCGCCTGACGAGGCGGCGATGCGCCTGCCACTCCTTGTTGAGATTCTCCGCGGGATTGTGTCTGAACCCCATACTTCGGCCGATACGCCGCAGATCCTCGGGATCGTCTGGAACGGTGTGGCCGCGCCGCAGCTTGTACAGCTGGATCCTGTGCTCCAACGTACGGAGGAACTCATACGCCTCCTCCATCGCTGCGCCGTCTCGACGACCGACGTACCCTCCATCGGTCAGCGCGCGCAGAGCTTCAAGAGTCGTGGGGCTGCGCAGCTTGGGATCAGCCCGCCCATGCACTAGCTGGAGCAGCTGCACGGCGAATTCGACGTCGCGCAGTCCACCCGGTCCGAGCTTGAGCTCGCGGTCGCGCTGGTGCGAGGGAATGTTTTCGACGACTCGCCGACGCATCGCCCGCACGTCGGTCACGAAGTTTTCGCGGGTGCTCGCCATCCAGATCTTGGGCGAGAGCGCGTCAACATAAGCCTGACCGAGAGTCTCATCGCCAGCAGCGAACCGCGCCTTGAGCAGCGCCTGGAACTCCCAGGTCGTGGCCCACCGTTCGTAATAAGCGATGTGGCTGTTCAGCGAGCGCACGAGCGGTCCGTCCTTGCCCTCCGGGCGAAGGTTGGCGTCGACCTCCCAGATCGTGCCCTCGCCGGTGTAGTCGCGGCAGAGCTTCATGGTTGCTGTTGCCAAACGTGACGCGGCGGCAGCGGCCTTGTGGTCATCGGCACCATCGCACGCCTCGTACACGAAGATCACGTCGACGTCGCTCAGGTAGTTGAGCTCGTGGCCACCGGTCTTGCCCATCGCCATGATCGCGAACCGGCAGAGATCGTCTTCCGTCTCCTCGCCTTGCGCGATCTGTAGGGCCGCACCGAGAGTCGCGACCGCGAGGTCGGAGAGCTCGGCCGCTGATTGTTCGAATGTGGTCAGTGCCGTCAGGTCACGCGCCGCGAGGTGAAGCAGCTTGCGGTGGTAGTTGATCCGCAGCTCGTCGGCGTTCGTCGCGGTGCTCATCTGCGAACGGCGGCGGTCGATCGGGATCGGCTCCTTCGACAGCTCTCCCCTGCCGAGATCAGCGACGAACTCGGGGTGTCTGCCGAGAAAATCGCCCAGCGCCTCGCTGGTGCCCAGGACGACCAGCAGGCGTTGCCGCAGCTCGCGGTCGTTGTCGAGCATTGCCAGCAGCTCGGGAACGCCCATCCGCTCGGCGATTGACGTGAAGGAGGCCAATGCCGTGTCAGGGCCTGCAACGCCTGCGATCTGATCGATCAGTGCGTCGGGAACCTTGCCGAGCCGTTGCAGGTTGGAGACGGCCAGCTCGCCGTTGCGGAACCCCCTGCGCGCCAGCGCCTGGGCATCCCGTGCCGTCTCCTTTGCCACCTGTGCAGGCTACGGGCTCCTCAGAGCATCGGCATCATGCGGTCAATCTCGAACTGGGTGACCTGCGAGCGGTAGTCCTGCCATTCCGACCGCTTGTTGCGCAGGAAGAAGTCGAAGACGTGCTCGCCGAGCGTCTCGGCAACCAGCTCGCTGGTCTCCATCGTGCGGATGGCCTCGTCGAGGTTGCGCGGCAGTGGCG
>CAZWZC010000027.1:0-28286 GCA_964638755.1 uncultured Aeromicrobium sp.
ATGTCCGATCCCGAACTCTGCGGCTGCCGCTGCTTCTTGCGGTAGGAGTTGATGTAGGTGTTGGTGAGAATGCGGTAGAGCCATGCCTTGAGGTTGGTTCCCGGCGTGAACTGGTGGAACGCGGTGAAAGCCTTGGCAAAGGTCTCCTGGACCAGATCCTCGGCGTCATGCGGGCTGCGCGTCATGCGTAGCCCGGCTGAGTAGAGCTGATCCAGGAATGGCAGGGCGTCGGCCTCGAAGCGGGCCTGTCGCTGCTCGGGGGTCTCGGTGCTGCGCGGGTCGGCGTCAGCGGGACTTGCAGGGGTGACTGTCATTGCATCCCAGCCTACTCCGGGGCTCGGACACTTGCGCAGTGGCGTGATGGTCGCCACCCTGCGTTCCGCACATGTCTGCATGCCTCGTTCAACGACGCACAGTGTTGGGCTATTCCGGGACCAACGGCACGATCAGCTCGGGGCCGTTGTTGCGTACGTTGTTGACCTCCATCGACACCGGGTAGGCGTCAAGGCGGCCGGGCGCAGCCGGGATCAACAGCTCCATCAACTCGTCGGTGGCGTGTGGCGCTGGGTCGAGCCAAGCGTCGTAACCGTCCGGCTCGACGAACAGCGGCATGCGGTCGTGCAGGTGGCCGAGCTCGTCCTCGGCGGCGGTCGTGATGATCGTGTAGCTGATCACCCAAACGCCTGCCTCCCGGTCCTTCCAGAACTCATAGAGACCCGCCATCGCCAACACTGAACCGTCCTTGGGTGTGATGTAGAACGGCTGCTTGGGTGTTTTCCTGCCATCAACCGGCTCACGGGCGTACCACTCGAAGTAGCCGTCTGCGGGTATGAGTGCGCGACGCTTGCCGAACGCCTTCTTGAACGCTGGCTTCTCGGCAAGAGTCTCAGAACGGGCGTTGATCATGCGGTTCCCGATCGACTGGTCCTTCGCCCAACTGGGAATGAGGCCCCACTTGGCAATGATCAGCTCCCGCAGAGGCCGATCAGGGCTCGACTCTTCAGGTGCGCGGCCGATCAGGATCGGCGCGAGTTTGGTCGGCGCCATGTTGTAGTCGGGCTCAGGCTCAACCAACAGGCTCGCGGAGAGATCAACCTCGAACGCTTGGTTGAGTGACGCCGAGGTCTGGGTGGTTGCATACCGGCCGCACATGGTTCAAGCCTGCCACGTGGCGCTGACTCCGACGCCCAGGACCGAGCGACTCACGATTGTTTGCGGACGACACTGGCTGCCGCTGAAGGTGTGCTCACAGTTTCAGGTGAGCAGTCGTCGGGTATGAATGACGTATGACCCTCCTGCGTATTGCCGCCCGTCCGATGCTCGCGTCGATGTTCATCTACGGCGGCGCGATGGCGCTCAAGGATCCCGGTCCGCGGGCTGACAAGGCACAGCCGGCCGCAGACCTGATCAAGAAGTTCGCCCCTGACCTGCCGGTCACCGGCTCCAACCTGACGCGCTTCAACGGTGCCGCTCAGCTTCTGGGCGGGCTGGCCCTCGCCACGGGCCACTTTCCACGGATCGCCGCCTTCGGTCTGGCCGCGACACTGCCGCCCACGACGCTGGCAGGTCACCAGTACTGGAACGAGACCGATCCTGCGGCCAAGGCCAACCAGCGCACCCACTTCCTCAAGAACATGTCCATGGCAGGCGGTCTGCTGATGGCGACGCTCGATCCAGATCCACACAAGAAGTTCATCGGGCGCCGCGCCAAGGAAAGAGTCGTCGAGACTGCCTCCTCAGTTGCCGGCCAGATCGATCATCTCCGCAGCTGACCGCGACAGTTTTCCACGCCGACCGCCGATAGGCTGGGGGTGATGAACGCACCCCTGCCATGGCTCGCGCCCTACCGTGATGCGCCTCTCGTCGGAGAGGTGCTGGTCCCGGGTTCGAAGTCGCAGACCAACCGCGCGCTGATCCTGGCAGCATTGGGCGACGGCCCGTCCGTCTTGACGCGTCCCCTCCGTTCCCGCGACACGCTCCTCATGGCACAGGCCCTGACATCGCTCGGCACGAAGATCACTCACGAGTCGATGGTATGGACGATATCGCCGGCCGACCTCGCTGACGCCACGTCTGCGACGGTCGACTGCGGCCTCGCCGGCACCGTCATGCGGTTCGTGCCCCTCGTTGCGTCCCTGACGTCAGCTGATGTCACGTTCGATGGCGACGAACATGCCCGCGTACGACCCATGTCCACCACGATCGCGACCCTGCGCGATCTCGGTGTCGAGATCGATGACGAGGGTCGCGGTGCGCTGCCCTTTGTCGTGCACGGTGCTGGACGGGTCAAAGGCGGTGCCCTGGAGGTTGACGCATCCTCGTCGAGTCAGTTCGTGTCGGCGCTCCTGCTCGTGAGCGCCCGCTTCGACGAGGGGCTCGACCTCCAACACGGGGGCGACCCGCTGCCGTCAACGCCCCACATCAACATGACTGTGAACGAGCTTCGCAAGCGTGGCGTGCTGGTTGACGACAGCCGACCAGATCACTGGATCGTGGCTCCGGGTCCGATCGCTCCACTCGACGACCAGATCGAGCCGGATCTTTCCAATGCGGGCGTCTTCATCGCGGCCGCGCTGGTCACCGGTGGCACTGTTCGCGTCCGCAACTGGCCCGAGCAGACTGACCAGGCCGGAGATGCGTGGCGCTCGATTGCGGCCGCCTTCGGCGCCACCGCCGAGCGAGCTGACACCGACCTGTTGTTTACCGCCGGCAAAGACCTCGCCGGAGTCGAGCTAGATCTGCACGATGTCGGCGAGCTCACGCCTGTCGTTGCCGCGGTGGCAGCACTGGCCACAGGGCCGTCCCGGCTGACCGGCATAGCCCACCTCCGCGGGCACGAGACGGACCGCCTCGCAGCTCTCGTCTCCGAGATCAACCGGCTCGGCGGTGACGCCGAAGAGCTTGAGGACGGAATCGCCATCCGGCCGCGACCGCTGCACGCCGACACGTTCAAGACGTACGACGACCATCGAATGGCCCACGCGGCTGTCGTGCTCGGGTTGCGTGTCGAGGGCCTGATGGTCGAGAACGTGGCGACGACGGCCAAGACCTATCCCAACTTCGCGCCAGTCTGGGAAAGAATGATGTTGTCGTGAGGTCAAGCTCATGGTGAGGGAGCGGGACGACGAGCACACTCCGTTCGAGCGACCCAAGCGACGGACCAAGCCACGCACAAAAGATCGCCCCAACTACGACGACGCTGCTGTCGCGCGGGTCGTGACGATCGACCGCGGCCGCTACACCGTGACGTTGGACGATCGAACGATCACCGCCATGAAGTCGAGAAACCTGGGCCGAAAGGGCGTCGTAGTCGGTGACGAGGCGCGAGTCGTCGGCGACATCAGCGGCGACGAAGGCAGCCTCGCCCGTATCGTCGAAGTGCTCCCCCGCCGCACCGTGCTGCGCCGCTCGGCCGACGATGACGACCCGATCGAGCGCATCATCGTCGCCAACGCCGACCAGCTCGTGATCGTTGCTGCGCTCGCCGACCCTCCACCCCGCGCAGGTCTGATCGATCGGTGCCTCGTGGCGGCTTACGACGCCCGAATGGAGCCGCTCGTCTGCCTGACCAAGGCCGATCTCGGCGCGCCAGATGAAATCCTTGCCCTCTTCGAACCCCTGGGCGTCCGAGTCGTCGTGACGCAGAAGGGTGGAGATCTTGGCGCCGTACGAGAGGTCCTGCGAGACCGCACCAGCGTCCTGGTCGGACACTCCGGGGTCGGCAAGTCGACGCTCGTCAACGCACTCGTGCCTGATGCCCACCGCTCGGTCAGCTACGTCAACGCCGTGACCGGTCGGGGACGGCACACCTCGACATCGGCGATCTCCCTCGGGCTTCCGTTCGGAGGATGGATCATCGACACACCAGGCATCCGATCCTTCGGTCTTGCACATGTCGAGATCGACCAGCTCATCAAGGCCTTCCCTGATCTGCAGGACGCCGCTCGCGACTGTCCGCGCGGCTGCCTGCACTCGGCGACCGAGCCCGAGTGCGCCCTCGACCAGGCCGTCGCTGCCGGCGCAGTTCCCGACGAAAGAGTGGTCTCGTTCCGGCGCATACTGGCCAGCATGAACCACAAGGACGACTACTGACGGCGTCGCGCGGCATGCAGCGCATCGCCACCTGAACGCCGTACTCTGAGGGCCATGGCACACTCGTACAACGACGACTTGCGCCTCGCTCATGTGCTCGCCGACAACGCCGACAACCTGTCGATGGACCGGTTCGGATCCATCGACCTCCAGGTCTCGACCAAGCCCGACATGACCTACGTGACCGAGTCGGACGAGGCTGTTGAGGCGACCATTCGTCGGACCCTCAAGTCCGCCCGTACGCGCGACATCGTGCTCGGCGAGGAACAGGGCGAACAGGAAGGTACGGCTGGTCCCGGCGGCCGTCGCTGGATCATCGACCCGATCGATGGCACGGCCAACTTCGTACGCGGAGTTCCCGTCTGGGCCACCCTTGTCGCGCTCGAGGAGGACGGGGAGGTGGTCGCGGGATGTGTGTCCGCGCCTGCCCTCGGCCGCCGCTGGTGGGCGAGCAAGGGCACGGGCGCCTACACGGGCAAGTCATTGATGTCGTCCCGCGAGATCCGCGTCTCGCGGGTCACCGAGCTCGACAACGCGTCTTTGTCGTACGCCTCCCTTGGCGGCTGGGACGCGATCGGCAAGGGCGACGCATTCGCGGCGTTGATCCGGCGCTGCTGGCGTACCCGCGCGTACGGCGACTTCTACTCCTACATGCTGCTTGCCGAGGGTGCGGTCGACATCGCAGCCGAGCCCGAGCTCAAGGTGTGGGACATGGCCGCGCTCGACATCGTCGTTCGAGAAGCTGGCGGTACGTTCACCAGTCTCGCCGGCAAGGCCGGCCCGTGGGGTGACAACGCCCTTGCAACCAACACCCGTTTGCACGACGCCGCGATGGCGTACGTAGGTCACTTCCCCGACACCGAACCACCCGAGAGGTCCTGGCACGGCGAGCCTGAACCAAGTGAGTCGAAGGAAACGCTCAATTCAAACGTCCACAACTTCGAGTTCACCCGCGAGCCGAGCGACGAAGTTCCTTAGTCGCCGAGGGAGCCACTCAGCGTTACAGTGCCAGAACGACCACTGGAGGAGATCCGTATGCGTGTGAGCGAAGTGTTGGCGTCCAAAGGCAGTGACGCCATTTTCACGATCCGCCCCGATGCTTCGATCCGCGAGCTACTCGACGTGCTTGCCGACCACAACGTCGGAGCCATGATCGTCAGCGAAGACGGTGAGTCGATGGTCGGGATCGTCTCGGAGCGTGATGTGGTTCGCAAGCTCCGCGACGTCGAGAACGCGCGCGACGTCACGGTCGCGAGCATCATGACATCCGACGTGCAGGTTGCCGGGCCCGACGACTCGTTCGGCTCCCTGCTGCTCGCGATGACCCAGCACCGCATACGCCACATCCCCGTGATCGACGACGGCAAGCTCATCGGTGTCCTCAGCATCGGCGATGCCGTCAAGCACCGCATGGACCAGCTTGAGTTTGAGCGTGATCAGCTCAACAAGTACGTGTCAGGCGGCTAAGGAGACATCCCGTGGGCTGCTGGGTGGGCGCGACTCACAGGAATCTCACAGGCTGTTCACACAGAACTGGACGGTCTGGGGCATGAGACTGGCCCGATGGCACCTCCACTGACACACGCCGATGGCACGCCCCTTCGTGTGCTCGTCGTCGATGACGAGGTCAACATCGCCGAGCTGCTGACCATGGCGCTGCGCTACGAGGGCTGGGACATCGAGTCGGCACACAGCGGCCGCTCGGCGGTCGCTGCAGCGAAGGAGTTCGCGCCTGACGCGATCGTGCTCGACATGATGCTGCCCGACTTCGACGGGCTCGAGGTGCTGCGCAAGGTGCGCGCCACCTCAGCCGACGTCCCGGTCTTGTTCCTCACGGCCCGCGACGCCGTGGAGGACCGGGTTGCCGGGCTCACCGCCGGAGGTGACGACTACGTCACCAAGCCGTTCAGCCTCGAAGAGGTCGTGGCACGGCTGCGCGGCCTGATGCGTCGCAGCGGTGCCACCGAAGCCCGACCCGATGCCGTGATCACTGTGGGAGATCTGCGGCTGAATGAGGAGAGCCGTGATGTCGAACGTGCCGGCCGGCCGATCGAGCTGACCGCGACCGAGTTCGAGTTGTTGCGCTACCTGATGCGCAACCCCAGACGTGTGCTCTCGAAGGCGCAGATCCTCGATCGGGTCTGGGACTACGACTTCGGCGGTCAGGCCAATGTCGTGGAGATCTACATCTCCTACCTACGCAAGAAGATCGACCTCGGTCACGAACCGATGATCCACACCAAGCGCGGTGCCGGATATGTCCTGAAACCGGTGGTCTAGTCGGTGCCACGCATCCTTCCCACCTCGCTCACCGGCCGACTGATCGTCACCTCGGTGGCGCTCGTCGCGGTCATCAGCCTCCTTGTCGCCGCGGTCGCGACGATCGTGATGCGCTCGTACCTGACCAACCAGGTCGACAGTCAGGTCATCGGCGCCCTCAGCCGTGGCGCAATCGTCGCCGGCGGACAGGTGCACGTCGATTCCGACGATCGGCCGACAACGCAAGGGCCTCCACCTGAGGTCAGGGGCACGCGTGAGGGCAGCATCACCGCGATCTTCAGGGGAACCTCGGGCACTGGTCAGTCGATCACCGCTGCGCGCGAGCTGCGACGCCTGAGCTCGGCCCAGCTCCACGCGGTCGATGACCTGCTGCCCGGAAAGAAACCCGTCACTCGCACGGTCCCGGGTCTGGGCTCCTATCGCCTCGCCGCCGCGAGCACCCCGGACGGCCGACTCCTGGTCCAAGGCATACCAACAGATGACGTCGATGACACGATCCGCACGCTGATCTGGTGGGAGGTCTCGCTGGGTCTTCTCGGGATCCTCCTCGCCACCTTGGCCGGCCGGGTCCTGGTCCGCCGTCAGCTCGAACCCTTGCGCAAGGTCGCCACCACGGCGAACGCGGTGGCGGGAATGCCGCTGTCGACCGGCGCGGTCGGCACCACGGTGCGCGTACCTGACGAGCTCACCGATCCGGCCACCGAGGTTGGCCAGGTGGGCGAGGCACTCAACAAGCTTCTCGAGCACATGGAGCGTGCGCTCGACGCCCGTCATGAAAGCGAGCAGCAGGCACGTACGTTCCTCGCCGACGCCTCGCACGAGCTGCGAACACCACTGTCGACGATCAAGGGTTACGCCGAGCTCAGCCGCCGTACGGGGCGGGCCGATCCTGACGAGATCCTCGCCAAGGTCGAGTCGGAAGCTGGCCGCATGTCGTCCCTGGTCGAGGACATGTTGCTGCTCGCGCGTCTCGACGCTGGTCGTGAGCTTGAGCGCCACGAGGTCGACCTGACCCGACTCGTGGTCGAAGCCGTCGACGATGCGCGGGTGGTCGACCCGAAGCGTCAGTGGTCGTTCGATGTGCCCGATGAACCGATCTCGGTGGAGGGCGATGAGCAACGTCTTCACCAGGCAGTGACCAACCTGCTCACGAATGCAAGCCGTCATACACCGCCCAAGACCGAGGTCGCCGTACACATGCAGGTTGAGTCCGACACCGTGGTGATCGACGTCCACGACGACGGACCAGGGATCCCAGCTGAACAGCTGCCCACCCTGTTCGACCGGTTCACCCGCGGCGACTCGTCGCGTACACGGGCTTCGGGTGGCGCCGGCCTCGGCATGTCGCTCGTCCAGGCGATCATGCACGGACACGGTGGCACCGCCGAGGTGTCCAGCGAGCCGGGCAGCACGACCTTCACCCTGCGCCTACGCCGCGCCTGAAACCTCACAAAAAGCTCACAGAGTGACCACAACGTCCCGCCAGATCTGACTCGCACTGTGGAGTCATGACACAGTCAACTCTCCCGGCGCCCAAGCTCCAGCGCACGCCGGTTACCACCACGACCACCACGTCCGCGCGAGTTCGCACGGCCACCAAGGCTGCTCGATTCTGGCGCGGCAATCCTGACGACTCGCCACTGGTCCGCCCGGCCCTCCTCGGTCTACTATTCGCGACCGGTGTCCTCTACCTCTGGGATCTCGGAGCATCTGGCTGGGCCAACTCCTTCTACTCCGCAGCCGTCCAGGCAGGCTCTGAGTCGTGGAAGGCCTTCTTCTTTGGCTCCTCGGATGCCTCCAACTCGATCACGGTCGACAAGACGCCGATGTCGCTGTGGCCGATGTCGTTGTCTGTCCGGCTGTTCGGACTTTCCTCGTGGAGCATGCTCGTTCCCCAGGCGCTGATGGGCGTCGGATCGGTCGGCCTGCTCTACGCGACGGTTCGGCGTACGGCAAAGAGCCCCTGGGCCGGGCTGCTCGCCGGTACCGCCCTCGCACTCACACCGGTCGCGGTGTTGATGTTTCGTTTCAACAATCCTGATTCGCTGCTCACGCTCTTGCTGATCGGATCGGTACACGCCACTGTCCGCGCCATCGAGACACCGCAGCGGGCTGTTCGCTGGCTCGTGCTGGGCGGGTCCCTCGTCGGCTTTGCCTTCCTCACCAAGATGATGCAGGCGTTCCTCGTACTGCCGCCGCTCGCTCTGGTCTATCTCGTGGCAGCGCAGCCGAACATCCTGACGCGTCTGCGTCACCTGCTGATCGCCTTCGGTTCGATGATCGCCGCTGCCGGCTGGTGGATCGCGATCGTCGAGCTGTGGCCGGCGTCGAACCGCCCGTACATCGGTGGCTCGCAGACCAACTCAATCCTTGAGCTCACGCTGGGCTACAACGGTTTCGGCCGACTCAGCGGAAACGAGGTGGGCTCGGTCGGTGGCGGTGCACCCGGCGGCGGTGCGCCGGGCGGCGGACCCGGCGGCGCAGGAGGCTGGGGGGCGACTGGCATCGGCCGTATGTTCAACTCCGAGATCGGCGGCCAGGTCGCCTGGCTCCTGCCTGCTGCGATCGCCCTTCTCACCCTCGGGTTGTGGTTCCGCCGTTCAGCAGGACGCCGCGATGGTCAGCTCACCGGGTTGGTCGTCTGGGGCGGCTGGCTGGTTGTCACCACGCTGACGTTCAGCCTGATGGCGGGCATATTCCACGCCTACTACACCGTTGCCCTCGCCCCGGCGATCGCCGCGCTCGTCGGCATCGGCACCAGCATCCTGTGGGATCACCGCGCCTCTCCCGTTGCCACGTACGGCGCTGCAGGTGTCATCGCCCTGACCGCATTCATGAGCTACGTGCTGCTCGACCGCTCTTCGGACTTCATGCCCTGGCTCAAGTACGTCGTGGTGATCTTCGGCGCTGCAGCTGCACTTTTGACCGTCGTTCATCATCGGCTTCCCCGTCGCGCCGCCATCGCCGTTGCTGCTGCCGTGCTCATCTCCATGCTTGCCGGGCCCGCGGCGTACGCCGTGGACACCGCGACGACACCACACACCGGATCGATCCCCACCGCTGGACCCAGCACCGGGGGAGGTGCGGGTCGCGGACCCGGTGGCGCGGGCCCCGGCGGCCCCGGCGGCCCCGGCGGCCAGCCGCAGGCGCAGGGTCAACAGGCACCCAATGGTCAGACGCAGGGTGGGCAGACTCCCCCCGGTCAGGCTCCCGGTGGCCGGGCCCAGGGCGTTCAGACTCAGGGCCAGGGCACTGCCGGTGGGCTGCTCTCCGGATCGGAGTCGACCCACGAGATCAACGCGCTGCTCAGCGACGGCGCCGCATCCTACAGCTGGGTCGCCGCGGCGGTCGGATCCAACTCGGCCTCGGGCTACCAGCTCGCGACCGGACTGCCGGTCATGGCGGTCGGTGGGTTCAATGGATCCGATCCGAGCCCGACTCTCGCCCAGTTCAAGCAGTACGTCACCGACGGAAGGATCCACTACTTCATCGCCAGCGGCGGAGGGGGGCGGGGCGGAATGAAGGCCGGTGGCAGCACGAGCTCGCAGATCTCCACCTGGGTGACGACGAACTTCGCCGCACAGACCATTGACGGCGTGACGGTCTACGACCTCTCAGGCGGTGTGGCATGACGTCCACAGCCACGCTCCCTGAGCGGTCCGCCCTGCGATCTCCGGTGCTCGACATCGTCATCCCGGTGTTCAACGAGGAGGCCACGCTGGTCAAGTCGGTCGAGACCGTCCTGTCACACCTGCAGTCGCTCCCGTTCGAGCACCGGGTGACGATCGCCGACAACGCCAGCACCGATGCCACCAGTCTGCTGGCACACCAGCTGGCACACCGCCATGCCGACGTCAGGATCGTCTCCTTGAAGGAAAAGGGGCGGGGACGTGCGCTCAAGCGTGCATGGTCGCAGTCCGATGCCGAGATTCTCGTCTACATGGACGTCGACCTCTCGACGGATCTCAACGCGTTGCTGCCGCTGGTCGCACCGCTGCTCTCGGGACACTCCGACCTCGCCGTCGGTTCCCGGCTCGCCCGTGCGTCACGGACCACCCGCGGTCCCAAGCGCGAAGTGATCTCGCGAACGTACAACGTGCTGCTCCGCGGAACGCTCAGAACCCGCTTCTCCGACGCACAGTGCGGTTTCAAGGCTATCCGCCGCGATGTCGCCGACCAGCTGCTGCCGCTGATCCAGGATGACGAGTGGTTCTTCGACACCGAGCTGCTCGTCGTCGCCGAGAGAGCGGGACTTCGCATCCACGAAGTGCCGGTCGACTGGATCGACGATCCGGACAGCCGGGTCGACATCGTGCGGACAGCAGCGGCCGACCTGCGCGGCATGGGACGGCTGGGCTGGGCACTCATGTGTGGTCGAGTACCCCTCGCCCAGGTCTCGGAGGCGCTGGGACGCGCCACCGCCCGGAGCGTCAGAGGCCGACTCAGCTCGCAGGTGGTCGTGTTCGCACTGATCGGGGTTCTGTCGACGCTCGCGTACGGCGCCCTCTACGTCCTCATGCGCGGTCAGGTCGGCCCACTGGAGGCAAACGCCATCGCATTGGCCGCTACGGCGATCATCAACACAGCTGCCAATCGGCGGTTCACGTTCGGCTTCCGCGGTCCTGAGGGCGCGGTCCGGCACCAGATGCAGGGTCTCCTCGTGTTCGGCTGTGGTCTCGCCGTGACAAGCGGCACGCTGTGGGCGTTGCGGACTCTCGAGGGCGGCGGCCATCCACTCGTGGAGGTCACTGTCCTCACCGCAGCCAACCTGCTCGTGACGGTCATCCGGTTCGTACTGATGCGGGTGTGGATCTTCCGCGTCGGCACGCGAAGGTGAACGCCCGCAACAGATTGCCCAAAATCGGTTGTTTCACCCTTCAACATGCACCAAGATCACTGAAGTGATCACCAGAGCTCGGGCAATTGCGGTGTTGGTCCTCCTGGCTCTGGCCACGCTGGGCTTCGGCGCTGTCGCACAGGCCGATTCGCCACTGGATGTGAGCGGCGAGATCACCGACAACGCCGGTGTGCTGAGCTCCAGTGACAGAGCCAAGGTGCAGAAGGCCCTCGACGACTACCACGACCAGACCGGTTTCCAGCTCTTCGTCGTCTATGTCAAGAGCTTTGACGGGCTCAGCGGGCCTGACTGGTCCGATCAGACGGCCACCAAATCAGGGCTGGGCACCACCGAAACCCTGCTGGCCGTCGCCATCGACGACCGCAAATACGGCACATCGGTTCCGAACGAACATCCGATCTCGGACCAGGATTTCGCCAGGATCGATACGGAGAAGATCGAGCCAGCGCTCCGCAAGGAGGATTGGGCGGGAGCCGCGATCGCCGCTGCTCAGGGCTACACCGTTGCCGCCGAGGGGTCAGGTCTCCCCTGGGGCGCCATCGTCATTGGTGGAGCCGTCGTCGCCGGTGGCGGCGCACTCGTCGTTCGCCGCATGCGACGCAGGTACGACGACACTCACGTCGTCCTGGACGAGCACGGTCAACCCATCGATCCACTCTCACAGTTGTCGACCGAAGATCTCAACAAGCAGTCCAGCGCAGCCCTCGTTGGCATTGACGATGCCATCAAGACGTCCGAGCAGGAGCTTGGCTTCGCCGAGGCCCAGTTCGGCAAGGACGCGACCCGGGAGTTCGCCGAGGCGATCAAGGCAGGAAGCACGTCCATCAAGGAGGCGTTCGGCCTTCGCCAGAAACTCGACGATTCCGAGCCTGAGACCGAGCCGCAGAAGCGGCAGATGAACGCAGAGATCATCCGGCTGTGCATGCACGTCAGCGAGTCGCTCGACGAGCAGGTCGAAAAGTTCGACGAGCTGCGCGACCTGCAAGCCAAGGCGCCGCAGGTGCTCGCCGACATGGACGAGCGTGCCGACGAGATCCTCAAGCGTCTGCCCGGAGCGCGAACTCTCATCGCTGAGCTCGCCAAAAGCTATCCCGCAACGTCCCTTGCTTCGGTCGACAAGAACGCCGATCAGGCCGAGGTACTGATCGCCGCCGCGAAGGAGCAAGTCGTTCAAGGCGGCGAGGCGCTCAAGACCGACGACCGTGCCACCGCCGTCACCCACGCACGGGCCGCCGAGGACGCTGTCGGCCAGGCTTCGAAGCTGCTCGACGCCGTTGCGGAAGCCGACACCAATCTCAAGGCCGCCCCAGCCAAGATCGCCGAACGGCTCACCTCGCTCCAGCTCGACGTCGACGACGCTGCACGCCTGGCCGCAAACGACCCTGGCGTGTCCCCCACCGCCTCGGCCGCTGCAGTGGCCATCGCCTACGCACAGCAGGCCGACCACGACCCGCTGGCTGCCGAGGCTGGACTCCAGACCGCCGAGGCGACACTCGACAATCTGCTGGCACCCATACGTGCTGCGGCCGCCGAGGCGGCGAAGGCGCGGGTTGCATTGTCTGAGTCGCTCGGACGCGTGACCTCGCGGGTAAAGGCGGTCAGTGACTACATCGAGACGCGGCGGGGGGCAGTTGGTGCTGAGGCTAGAACGCGACTGTCCGAGGCCGCTCGACACCTCGATCGGGCTCAACAGACCCTGACAACTGACCCAGCCGATTCACTCGTTGCCCTGCAGAAGGCCGAGGCTTTCGTAAGTCAGGCGGAACAGCTTGCTCAAAATGACGTCGGCACCTGGGAACGCAGCCAGCGCCAGACATCCGGCGGCGCTGGTGGAGGACTGAACTCAATGGTTCTCGGCGGCATTCTGATCGATGCCCTCGGACGCGGCGGAGGTGGCGGCTCCGTCCTCGGTGGCAGAGGCGGGAACGGCGGTGGCGCAGGCCGCGGACCCGGAAGCTTCGGTGGTGGCGGCACGCGTGGCCGTCGCGGTGGAGGTGGAAGGTTCTAGAGACAGCACTGCACTCACGTACGCAACAGAACTATCAGCAGAATTGGGCAATTCCCTACAGAAAGTTGAAGAAACCATGGCAAAGAAACAGTCCATCCTCGGCCGCATCGGTCAGTTGACCCGCGCCAACATCAACTCGCTCCTCGACAAGGCCGAAGACCCAGAGAAGATGCTTGACCAGCTCGTGCGCGACTACACGAGCTCAATCGCAGAGGCCGAAGAAGCCGTTGCGCAGACCATCGGCAACCTCCGCCTCGCCGAGGCCGACCACGCCGAAGACGTCAGCGCTGCACAGGAGTGGGGCGCCAAGGCTCTCGCCGCCTCTCAGAAGGCTGACTCCCTGCGTACGTCTGGCACAACCGCAGAAGCCGACAAGTTTGACGCGCTCGCCAAGATCGCGCTGAGCAAGCAGATCGGCTACGAGAACGAGGCCAAGACGGCCGCACCGCAGATCGCCTCGCAGAATGAAGTCGTCGAGAAGCTCAAGACCGGGCTGATCGGTATGAAGGGCAAGCTCGAAGAGCTCCAGACCAAGCGTGATCAGCTCGTCGCTCGCGCCAAGACGGCCGATGCGCAGAACACAGTCCATGACGCGATCAAGTCGATCGACGTGCTCGACCCGACCAGTGAGGTGTCGCGCTTCGAGGAGAAGGTGCGCCGCGAGGAAGCCAGGGTGGCCGGCAAGTCCGAGCTCGCCGCCTCCAGCCTCGATGCTCAGTTCGAGGAGCTCGAAGGCGACAGCACCAGCGCCGAGATCGAGGCCAGGCTGTCAGAACTCAAGTCCGGCAGCGGCTCGCCAGCCATCTCCTCGACACCCTCGGAGTGAACGATGGAGCTCAAGGAGTCATTCAGCTACCAGAACGCCGACGTGGAGAGCGTGTTTGGCCTGATCTCCGATCAGACATTCCGCACCGAGTCGTGCGCCAACCAGGGAGCGACTGACTACGAGGTTTCAGTCGACAAGAGCGGTGACGGAGCAACTGTCACACTGCTTCGTACGCAAGAAACCGACATGCCTGACTTCGTCAAGAAGCTGACGGGCAAGACCGTCAAGGTGAAGCAGACCGAGGTGTGGAGTGCACCCGACGGCGATGGCAACCGGACCGCAAAAGTCAAGGTCAGCATCATTGGTCAACCTGCGGAGATGGTCGGCACGGCCGAGCTCAAGGGGTCGAGCGGGGGGACCGAGTTCTCGGTCAACGGTGATGTCAAGGTGTCGATCCCGTTCATCGGCAAGAAGATCGAGCCCGAGGTTGCGAAGGCCATCATTGCTTCGTTGCGCGAAGAGGTCTCGTACGGCATGGAGAGGCTCTAGGCAGAGCTCGATTTTCGCCGTGCTCCGCGATCAGCGCTTCTGCGCCTCGCGGAGGACGGCGTCGATCTCCTGGGTGGCAAACCATGCAAGGTCGCCGCTGCCATCCAGGTCGACATGGAACGAGACGATGTTCTCCAGAGCGACATCGTCTGAACCGTCGACCTCTGCCACTGCAACCACAAATCCGTGCTCGGACGCTTCCTCCAGCGCCGCCAGCTCGTCCTCCTCATCCTCCGACCCAGCCCGAAACGCGGGAGCGCTGATGCGTCTGCCGTCGGCCAGCTGCTCGAGCAGCTCGGCATTGACTGCCAGGTAAATCCGCACGACCTAGGACTTTTCCGGTCGCTGCCGGCCTCGGGGCGCGTGGGTCCGTCGTTTGTCGATCGTCTCGACCAGCTCCACCAACGCATCCTCGATGCACTGTGCGAGGACATCGAGGTCGGGCACCGCGTCGCGGTCACCGACGATGCCAAAGAACACCTTGCTGTTGTAGGACGTGACGCCGATGGCCACTGCGCGGTTGCCGCTGAGCGGGATGCACGGGTATACCTCGCTCACGGCTTCCCCCGCCATGTAGACGGGATCCTGGGGACCGGGGACGTTGGTGATCACGATCTGATGTCCGCGTCCCTCCTCCGTGGCGGCGACGCGCGCGCCCACTGCATGGAAGGTCGACGTCGCAAAGCCTGGTAGGTTGGCCAACTTGTTGGCTGCGACAGCTGAGCCCGTCTCGCGGTGATCCTTGAGCGCGTACGAGACCTGGTGCAGGCGCACGACAGGATTGGTCTCGCCAACCGGCAGCGACAGGAGGTGCCCACGCACCTTTGATCCCAACGAGGTGGGGAGCCCGTCGTCGGAGGCAACCGACATCGGAACCATGGCACGAAACCGTGTCTTGGCCGTGACCGGCTCAGCCCGGGTCAGCATCCAGCCGCGGATGCCACCGGTGATCGCGGCCAGGATCACGTCGTTGACGGTACCGCCGTGAGCGTCGCGTACCTTGCGGAAGTCGTCGAGGTCGACGGCGAGCGAGGCAAACCGGCGGTGCCGCGACAGCTCAGCAGCGAGGACGCTGTGGGGTGCCTGCGCCTCGCTGCCCGGGAGTAGGCGTGCCAAGCGACCAAGCGCCACCTCGGCGACTCTCAGCGCCTCACCCGGATGACGCGCGGTCTGGTTGAGCGTGCCGGCCACCAACGCGGCTGTGGTGGGCTGTCGGCGTGGATTCCAGTCCTCGTGCGGAATGTCGCGCTCCTTGGCGGTCTCCTCCAGCAGAACCTGGGCAAGATCCACAGTGACCGAACCGTCCACCAGCGCCTGGTGCGCCTTGAAGAGCAAAGCCACCCGACCCTTTGACAGGCCTTCGATCAGGTAGAGCTCCCACAATGGGCGATCGAGGTCGAGGCGTCGGGCGATGAGGCGCCCAACCAGTTCGTGTAGCGCGTCAACGGATCCTGGGCGTGGCAGTGCAGAGCGCCGCACGTGCATCGCGATGTCAAAGTTCTCATCATCGAGCCATACCGGGGCACCGATGCCGACACCACGCGGCACCTGACGGTAGCGCGGTACCAGGTCGATACGCTCGTTGATGACATGGATCAGCCGGTCATAGTCGAGGCCGTTCTTGCCGGGCTCCAAAATCGCAAGGGAGGCGATCTGTCGGGGGACGGCCGGGCTGTCCTGCTGCAGCAACATCGCATCCAGTGGGCTCAACCGTTGCATGACTTTCCTTCCAGACCAACGACGACGATGCGACTTGCAGAGAAGTTACCACCGGCTCGCCATCCGGAGGACAGACCCGGCCTCAGACCGCGGTAGTGCGCGCCAGCTGCTTGGCAAGGACCTCGACTCGGGCCACGAACGGAGACGACGGCGAGGTTGACCGAGGAGTCCGACCCGACATCAGGGCTTGATCAAGGCTGGCCTGGTCGAATGGCAGGAAGGACGCTGAGCTGAGCCCCGTCAACCGTCGCAGGGTCGAGTCGACGTCGCGCTCCTTCCAGCCAAGTGATGGCCTCATCATGTTGATCACCACGGTCGGCGGGGAGGCCCCGCGGCGCACATGGGCGAGGTCATGGAGTCCGCGTACGAGCCGGGCCAGACCCACGGGATCTGCCTTACCGAGCGCCAGCACCTGGTCGGCGAGCTCCAGAACCTGGAGGGTGGCTTGGTTGCGGGACATGGGTCCATGGGCCTGCTCGATTGCGAAACCGCAGTCGACCACGACCAGCTCTGCTGTCGCGCGCAACTGACGGAGGATGAGCTCCAGGGCGCCAGGGCGTATCTGCGGCCACATGTCGGCCCGCGGCAAGCCCGTGAGGAGACGGAGGTGCGGATCAATTGTCAGCAGATGATCCTCAACCTGACCCGGGTGGCCGTTGTTCGCTGCACGGCATGCGGCCATCAGCCCGCTGACGTCGTCAAGCACGGCGAGCATCTGCGCAAGGGATCCGCCGTACGTATCGCCATCGACCAGCACGGTATCGATGCCCTTGGCTGCTGAGGCGGCAGCGATCCCGAGCGCGACAGTGCTCCTTCCAGGTGATCCTGCCGGCCCCCAGACTGCGAGTACTGACCCGCGGTCGCGGGTGCCGTCATCGCTCGGCGTGATCGGGTCGCGGGTGAGCACGTCGAGCGCGCCCAGGGCGAGTCGACGCGCGATGCCCAGTCCGCGGCAGCGTTCTTCGTCGGCCTCCACTGCGGCGACGCAGACACCCGCACGCTCGAGTCGATGAACTGCATCGGCATCAAGCCCTGAAAGCTCGGTGTGCACCAGCGCGGCGCCGGCGAGCTCGCTGTCAGCGAGGGCCAGCAGGTCGGCCACGTCCACGCACCGGCGGACGAGTCTCAGTCCGTCCGACGCCTCGATCTCGCCGATCGCTGCCGCCTCCCACGGAGCCCCACCCGCCGCGAGAACAACGTCCATCACGAGACTCGTACCAGCGTGATGTGACCCGACGAGACCGTACCGATGACCGATCCCTTCAACTCGGCATCGGCGACGTCCACCAGCACCGTCTGGGCCAGTGATCCACCGACTGACGCCGAATCGTCTCCCGTCGCGGCGATTCGCACGGCTTGCAGCACGCGTTCAGCCTCATCGTCGGACTCATCGCCAGGTCCGGGACCCACCCACACGTCGACCAGATCGCCTCGTTTGAGGTCCGCCGGCGACGATCCGGTGGCGACGACCAGCGGCAGCTGGCTGCGCCCGACAGTTGCCTTGGGCAAGAGCGCAGATCGTTCGACCAGAGCGCCAGAGGACCCGCGCTCGCCCCAGCGGAGCGAGCCGAGCGGCGCGAAGAGCTCTTGGTCGACGCGCAGGTAGTTGTCGGCAACCGCCGCCGAAAGGTGCACCCGCACTGCAACCATGTCGTCGACGCTCACCGGATCTCCCGGAGTCACGGCGTGATCGAGCGCCCAGAACTCCACCGTGTCGTCACTGGCAGCAACCAACCTCGCGCCGAGAATCGTCGACCCGAGCACCAACAAGATGCCGATCAACAGCCGTGGGTCCCGCCACGGTCGGATGTGCAACCGCGACGCCGTTGCGCCCTTCGTCTGCCCTGGATCATCAGGCCCCCGCCAGATCATAGGAAACGTTCTACCCAACCAAGGTGGATTCGTCCATACCCACCGAGCTTGTCCACAGGCCAGACGGGCGAGGAGGACATGACACCGCAACGTGTGAAACTGGATCCATGCCGCCCTCTCCGAGATTCCTCACGCTTGCTGATGTCGCTGAGGTTCTCAACGTCACGGTGCGTCAGGTTTATGCACTGGTTCGATCAGGCGACCTGCGCGGCATCCAGATTGGTGGTCGCGGCCAGTGGCGCATCGAGGCGGTCGAGCTCGAGGACTACATTTCCCGCCAGTATGCTCGCACCGACAGCCTTGAGCCTTCAGACGACGACGTCACCTCCGACCGCTGACCACGGCGATCAAGCCAAACGGGATGACGAGCTCGCGACCTGCCTCATCGCGCACCCGAACGAAGTCCGCTCCGATCACGTCGATGGTGCCGTCCGTGGTCGACCCGTTGATTGTGCACACCTGCACCGATTCGCCCTCAGCCCGCAGGGCACGAAAGACGTGACCCCAGCCCAGTGCTGACGTGACAACCGATAGTGGTTCTGCGCGCCGCTCGTGTGAGATGACGGCCACGACTGCGGCAGTGCTGATGACGTGGTGCGCCTGCTCGGTGCGCACCTGCACCACGTGATTGTTGACAAGTACGGCCGTCCCGTGGATCCGACCCATGCCCAGCACGTCCAGTACCACCGCCCCGCCGAGAAGTGATCGCCATGAGGTGTGGGCCCATTCGCCGTCGCGCATCTCCTCCACGAGTGCGTCGCGCTCCTGCACCTCGATGTCGGCTGTCTGAGCCTCAAGCTCATTGAAGAGCTGTTCCCAACGCATACGCGGACGTTATCCCAAGGCAGCGCACAGCCTCCATGGAAAACGGTTGACAAAAGGACACAAACAGCCTTATCTGTATTCAAACGTAGTTATATGTCATAAAGGACATTCGGGGATGCTTCTTTCGCGGGGTGGGCGGGCAATTGCCGTGCTGGCAGCACTGAGTGTCGTGCTGATCGCGCCCGATGCGGGGCCCGCCGCGCGAGCTGTTGCGGGTCCCGACTTCCCGCAGTCACTCCTCGCACTCGCATCCCTTGTCCAACTTGTCGTCGCAAGCTGGGTGTTGCTGATCATGGCGGTGGCGCAGCTGGGGTCGACCTCTCGACTCGCACGCGCGATGACTCCTGAGCTGATACGGCGTGCTTTGTTTGCCGGTGCTGCCGGTGCGCTGGCCCTGTCACCCGTCCAGGCGGACCGAGCCACGTCCCCGTCCCACCCGAGCGAGCATTCACTGGACGGTCTACAGCTCCCGGACCGCCCGGTGACCATCACCACCGATCAAGAATCTGAATCCGACCATCGCACGGTCGTCGTCAAGCATGGCGACACCCTGTGGGGGATCGCGGCCCGATCGCTCCCCCACCACGCCAGCGCTGCGCAGATCGCCGAGGCGTGTGCGGCGTGGTACGCCGCCAACCAAACCGTCATCGGAGGCGACCCCGACATGATCCATCCCTTACAGCGCCTCACTCCACCACCACCAAAGGACGTGCCATGAAGACAGCCACCGCCTTGTCTGTTTCCCCCGTTCGGCCGCCTTTCACCGGAATGGTCGAGCCGGCGCCCGGACAGATACCGCTTCCGTTCCCGGGCATGTCTCCTGTGCTTCCAGTGCCCGTCGAACGCGGTGACGCGCGCCCGTTGCGCGAACGGTCTGCCCGGTTCATGCAAGCGCTCGTCGAGGTGCTGTCAGGTGAGCGACCCGTACGTCAGATGGGGCCGTGGATGGCACCAGACGTGTATGACCAGCTCAGCCTACGACTCGCTGCCCACGCCCGAACCCCGCGACGCCCAACAGCGGCACACGGGGCTCGCATCGTGTCGGTGCATGTCGCGATGGTGCACGACGAGGCAGCCGAGATCGCCGGACGCATGGTTCATCGCGGTCGATCCCGTGCCCTCGCCGTGCGCCTGGAGCTGCAGACCACCCACCGAGGAGACAAGGTCTGGCGCTGCACCGCCCTGATCTGGGCCTGATCTCGCTCGCCAGAGAGGCCGCCCGCGGCCGAACGAGAGGGCGAAGCCCGAGGCGTGGCGACGCACTTCCCAACGCCGGGAGCACACCTCACGCCGCCTCGCAGTCTGGCGGCTTCGCCGCGGGACGCTCACAGGCCCCCTACTCGCAGAGCTCGTGGGGGGACCCCCAGCTGCGCTCCTTGGCGCGCTTCGATGCTCGCTCGCAGAGCTCCCTCGGTCTCAGCGATTGTTCTTGCGGGACTTTCGCTGCTGCTTGGCCTTCTGGCGTGCACGGTTCTTGAGGTTGGCTTGTCGCCGGGCCTCGGCAGCTTCGGCATCCGAGCTGTCGCCCACTGATGCTGACTCCCCGCGCACTTCGGCTTCGCCGTCCTCGCTCGGTGAGGAGTACGTCAGCGCCTGCTGCTTCTTCTCGCCACCGAGACCCTTGGCGGTCAGCTGAGGCTCCGCCTCTTCGGCCGGCTCCACCTGGACATCAAGGTTGAACAGGAAACCCACCGACTCCTCGGCGATGCCTTCCATCATGGCGTTGAACAGATCAAAGCCTTCGCGCTGGTACTCGATCAGCGGATCTCGCTGTGAGTAGGCCCGCAGGCCGATGCCCTCGCGAAGGTAGTCCATCTCGTAGAGGTGTTCGCGCCACTTGCGGTCAAGCACGCTGAGCACCACGCGACGCTCCAGCTCGCGCAGCACCTCATCGCCAAGCTCTGCTTCGCGGTTGTCGTAGGCCAACAAGGCGTCCCCGACGATGGCCTCCTTGAGATATTCACGCGAGAGCGACTCACGCCCGCCGACCTCGGCCTCGACACTCTCGACCGTGAAGCTGATCGGGTAGAGCGTTCCGAGCGCAGTCCAAAGCTGGTCCAGCTCCCACTCCTCGGGGAACCCTTCGGTGGCCCCGTCGATGTACGCACCGGTGACCTCATTGATCATCGACCGGACCCACTCGTTCATGTCCTGGCCCTCAAGGACCTCACGACGCTCGGTGTAGATGACCTCACGCTGACGGCTCATGACGTCGTCGTACTTGAGGATGTTCTTGCGAGTCTCGAAGTTCTGCGCCTCGACCTGTCCCTGCGCTGAGGCGATGGCACCGGTGACGCGTTTGTCCTCGATGGGTTGGTCATCGGGGATCTTCATCTTCTGCAGTACCCAGTTGACCCAGTCCGACTTGAACAGTCGCATCAAGTCGTCCTCAAGCGACAGGTAAAACCGTGTCTCACCTGGGTCACCCTGGCGGCCCGAACGTCCGCGCAGCTGGTTGTCGATGCGACGGGACTCGTGCCGCTCAGTGCCCAGGACCATGAGTCCACCGGCAGCGGCGACCTCGTCGTGCTCGTTGGCGACCTGCGCCTCCATCTGCTTGAGAGTCGCTGGCCACGCAGCTTCGTACGCTTCGGAGTCCTCGAGCGGGTCGAGTCCCTTGGCGCGCAGCGCAGCATCTGCGAGGAACTCGACGCTACCGCCCAGCATGATGTCAGTGCCGCGGCCCGCCATGTTGGTGGCAACGGTGACGGCGCCCTTGTGACCGGCCATGGCCACAATCGATGCCTCACGGTCGTGCTGTTTTGCGTTGAGCACCTCGTGCGGCACTCCGCGCTTCTTGAGCTGCTTGGAGAGCCGCTCGCTCTTGGCGACGCTGGTCGTACCGACCAGGATCGGCTGACCATTGGCGTGGCGTGTCGCAATGTCTTCGACGACAGCATCGAACTTGGCCTGTTCGGTGCGGTAGACGAGGTCTGGCTGGTCCGTACGAGCCACCGGCTTGTTGGTCGGTATCGGCACGACGCCGAGTTTGTAGATCTTGTCGAACTCCGAGGCCTCCGTCAGCGCCGTGCCAGTCATCCCGCTGAGCTTGTCGTAGAGTCGGAAGTAGTTCTGCAGGGTGATGGTGGCGAGCGTCTGGTACTCCTCGCGGATGCGGACGCCCTCCTTGGCCTCAATGGCCTGGTGCAAGCCCTCGTTGTAGCGCCGACCATCGAGGATGCGTCCAGTGTGCTCATCGACGATCAGAACCTCGCCCTCGATGACCACATAGTCTTTGTCGTTCTTGAAGAGTTCCTTGGCCTTGATCGCGTTGTTGAGGAAGCCGATCAATGGCGTGTTGACCGAGTCGTAGAGGTTGTCGATGCCTAGCTGGTCCTCCACCCGGTCGATGCCCTCTTCACTGACAGCGATGGTGCGCTTCTTCTCATCGACCTCGTAGTGCTCGTCGATCTTCATGGCACCGACGATGCGGGCGAACTCGCCGTACCACTTGACCTCGTCCTCTGTCGGGCCCGAGATGATGAGCGGCGTACGCGCTTCGTCGATCAGGATCGAGTCGACCTCATCGACGATCGCGAAGTTGTGGCCGTGCTGCACGCACTCGGCAATGTTGTCGGCCATGTTGTCGCGCAGGTAATCAAAGCCGAACTCATTGTTCGTGCCGTAGGTGATGTCGGCAGCGTAGGAGACTCTGCGCTCATTGGGGCTCATGCTCGGCAGGATCTGGCCAACCGAGAGGCCCAGAAAATGGTGCACGCGCCCCATCCACTCGGCGTGGTACTTGGCGAGGTAGTCGTTGACGGTGACGACGTGGACGCCCTTGCCCTCAAGGGCGTTGAGGTAGGCAGGGAGCGTGGAGACGAGGGTCTTGCCCTCACCGGTCTTCATCTCTGCGATATTGCCCAGGTGCAGCGCAGCGCCTCCCATGATCTGCACGTCAAAGTGGCGCTGGCCCAGCACACGGGAGGCAGCCTCTCGTACCGTCGCGAACGCCTCGGGCATCAGGTCATCGAGTGACTCTCCGTCAGTCAGACGGCCCCTGAACTCGTCGGTCATGCCGCGCAGCTCATCGTCGCTCATGGCCTTGAACTCATCTTCGAGCGCATTCACCTGCTTGGCGATGGCCTCGAGCTGGCGAAGAATCTTGCCCTCGCCCATGCGAAGGATCTTGTCGACGATTTTAGGCACGAAAATGAACTTCCTTGACGCGGGGTCTGGCGGGTGACTAAGCCTGCCTAGTCTATGTGACGCCCAAGGGCGGCCGTGAGTTCCCCGGCGAGATCACCTTTGGACGGCGGTGAAATCCTCCCCAGACCCAGCCACCCGGCCAGCAACGACAACTCGGCGGCGAGCTCGGCGGCCGTCGACTCGGGAGCGAGGCTCTCCGCCCAGGCGCCGTGCACGATCAGCGTGCCATTGTGACGATCGGCCTTGAGGTCCACGCGGGCCACGAGCCGATCACCCAGCAGAAAGGGCAGCACGTAGTAGCCATGCACCCGTTTTTCGGCGGGGACGTAGATCTCGATCCTGTAGCGGAAGTCGAAGAGCTGCTCAGTGCGGGTGCGCTCGAACACCAGCGGGTCGAAGGGGCTGAGCAGTGCCCGCGCTGAAACCTGACGCGGCTGGGCCGCGTCGCGGTGCAGGTATGCGGGCCGCTTCCAGCCGGCAATCGTCGTGGAGATCAGCTCACCAGTCTCGACCAGGTCCTCGATCGCGGCCTTCGTCGGCTCCGGCGACAACCGGAAGTAGTCGCGGAAGCATTGCGCGGTGCCAACTCCGAGCGCGCGTGCAGCGTGGCTGACCAGCACGCGGTGTGCCTCATCCGCAGTCAGTGGCGGGGCGTCGAGCTGCACCTGCGGGATCACACGTTCGGGAAGGTCATAGACGCGCTCGAACGCGGAGTTGCGGCGGGCTGCGGTGACCTGCCCCTTGTAGAACAGATACTCCAAGGCCATCTTCACCTCGGACCAGTTCCAACCCCAATTGTCATCTTTTTCGGAGGTGCCGTCGCGCGGTACGTGGTGCTCGACCTCGCGGGCGGTCAGCGGCCCGTTGGAGCGCACCTCTTCGAGGACCCAATCGACAAAGTCGGGCTTCTCCTCGAAGATCCGCTTCATACCGCCCCACATGCGCGCACCTGACTCCATCCGGAACTGCATCGCCTGCCAGAGCGAGACATCAACCAGCGCGGCCTCATGGGCCCAGTACTCAAACAGCCTCCGCGGCTTGCGACCCGCAGCCCGGTGAAGTAAACCGGTGTCATAGGCACCGAGCCGAGAGTAGAGCGGCATGTAGTGGGCCCGGGCAACGACGTTGACTGAGTCGATCTGGAAGAAGCCAAGCCTGTCAATGACCTTCTGGACGTGTCGGCCCGTGATGGCGGCGGTGGGATGAGGTCGGGTGAATCCTTGCGCAGCCAGCGCGATGCGAGCAGCTTGCGTCCGGCTCAGGTTCCGAGACGTCACGGGAACCACGAGTCGTGACCTTGCGTCAAAGGACGTCGTCGACGAGCTTGCTGCGAACCGCGAACATCGCTGCTTCCATACGCGACTTCATCTGGAGCTTTTCAAGGATGTTGCGGATGTGGTTCTTGACGGTGTTTTCGCTGATGAACAGCTCTTCAGCAATCTCACGGTTGCTCATGCCGCGTGCGACATGGCGCAGCACTCCGAGCTCACGCGGCGTGAGATTGGTCGCTGGTGTCGGTGTCCTGGACATCTGGACGAACTCATCGAGCAGCTTTGTGGCCATGCTCGGGCTGATCAGCGACTGCCCGGACGCCACCAGCCGGACGGCATCGGCGACTTGCTCGTAAGTCGATCCGTCCTTGAGGAGATAGCCCGAGGCACCTCGTCATCGCTGGCAGTCAGCATGATGATGCCCGTCGTCGGGGAGATCTCTTTGATTGCGGCGCAAATCTCGACACCACTTCGACCTGGCATACGTACGTCCAGCAACACGACGTCGAAAGGGTTCTCGGCAACGAGTTCGAGCGCCTTGTCACCGTCATCCACCTCGGCAAGCTCCAGCGTCTCATCAGCGCCGAGCACCATCTTCACGCCTCGACGGAACAGCTCTTGATCGTCGACCAGCAAGACGCGAATGCTGTTGTCGCCGCGAATGGTCACACTCCGATCATGCCACGAATGATGGTGCGGATCTCAAGACGTGACGTCGAGGTGGATCACGCCGTAGTCGTAGGCCCTGCGCAGATAGACGACGCTGGGACGCATCGAGTCCTTCTCAACGAACAGGTAGAAGTCGTGACCCACAAGCTCCATCTCGTACATCGCCTGCTCAAGTGTCATGGCCGTCGCCTCGTGCGTCTTCTCGCGCACGACGAGCGGACAGTCGCCCTCAACGTCGATCGGGCCGGCCTTCGGCGGTGCGACATCTTGTGGAGCATCCTCGGCACCATCCCTTGGCGGAAGCTCGGCGGTGGCGGTGGCGAGCGAGGTCGGTCCTCGCTGGCCGTGGTGGATGCGTGAACGATCGACGGCGCGACGCAGCCGCGACTCAAGCTTGTCGATGGCAGCGTCAAGTGCTGAGTGCTGGTCCGTTGATGCGGCTTCCGCACGTACGGCTGGTCCTCGCGAACGAAGTGTCATCTCGACTCGCGCGGCCTTGTCGTGCTGGCGCGGGTTCTTCTCGTGAGTCACCTCGACCTCGACCCGGTGGATCTTCTGGCGAGTGTCGTACTTGCCTATGCGAAGGAGCTTTTCCTCGACATGCTCCCTGAATCGCTCTGAGATCTCGCTGTTGCGACCGTTGACGACAATTTCCATGGGAGCTCCTTGCCTCGAGTGATGCTCGGCTCATGCCATATTGCGACCGTAGTCCCGCGTCAGTTGAATCTCTAGGGCTACAACGAAACTCATCGCCATTCCTCAGTTCGCCGAGGAGTCGCGGCGACCACTGCGACTCCGATCGGGCGGCGTCCGGCCGTGCTGAGGACCCGCACGGCTTCACCAACTGTCGAACCGGTGGTGATGATGTCGTCGACCACGATCACCTCTCGCGTGCCCCGAGGGCGAGCTCGACGCAGCCGAAACGCCCCGTACAGGTTGCCCGCTCTGGCCGACGAGTCGAGCCCGGACTGGTCAACCGTCGACCGCGCATAGGTGAGCGCCTGCTCCACCGACGCGTCAACCCCCACCCGTTGCAACAAGTGCGAAGAGGTGCGAGTGAGCTCATCGACCACATCGGCACCACGTGCACGTTTGCTACGACGCGACGTCGGAACGGGAACGAGCACAATTGGCACACCCGCAGGTGCAAGCTCGCTGACCGACGCCGCGAGCAAGTGAGCAAGTGGTGTGGTGAGGCCGAAGCGGCCATGTTCCTTCCAGTCGATCAGCGTCGCCTTAAGCACCCCGACATTCGCTCCCCCTGCGATGGGCGGCACTCCCCGCAGGACGGCAGGCACAGGTTGCGGCCATGCCTCGAATGGTTCTGGGCGGATCGAGAGCCCGCACGGCCTGCACAGTCCCATGGCCGCACCACCGCATCCCGGACACCTGGCACCCAGAAGCAAGTCGGCTGCTGAGGCGACAAGATCGTCCATCGTTCCAGCATCACCTCAGCGTCCCGCACACGCCACGATGCGTGATGCGGATGTGGATGTCAGCCGCTGGAGGTCAGTCCTGTGACTGGTGTCGACTTGATCAGATGCCAGGTGCCGTCAGACGGGAGGTACCAGACGCGCTTCTTGACGTCGGTCGCATAGCGAGTCTGCGGGTCTCCAGAACCAAGCACCAGGATCTCGGCGCCGACCTCGGGAAGCAGAGCCCCGCCGCTCGCTCCACCTTCGGTGTCAGACCCGTCGATGCGGACCGTGTGCACCTGACGGCCCGCAGTGCTTCCCGCCAAGAACGCCAGCTGTGTGTCGCTGGTCCAGACTGCCGATGTGGGGTTGGCCAAGTCGATCGTGATCCGCCGGGGCTCGGTGAGCTGCCGTACCTGATCCTTGTCGTCGCGCGCGATCATCCCGACGAACACCGCACCATCTGCCGTGACTGCGTAGCGCGAGCCACCCGGCGACAACGAAAAGGTTGAGATGTCGTGATCCGCAAGTGATCCGATCGGCAATGTCTGAACCTTCTCGTCGCGAACGATGCGAACGCGTGCTTCGCCGCCGGGTCGGTCGACGAGCCAGAGAAGGCCGTCGCGGTCCCAGCGCGGGGTCACGAATTGGCTGCCACTGACGGACTGCGGCGCCGCGCCCGACCGATTGGTCATCCGCACCTGCGAGCGCCCCTTCAAGACGCCGGCGACCCCAGCATCGCTGACCGCGATGCGTTCGGCGCCGCGGGCATCCTTGCCCCACTCGCCGGTCAAGGGCGTGATGCGCCCATCGTCGACCTGCACGACCTTGTTGCCGACCAGGGCGTACGCGTGCGAACCACCGGCGCTGGGCCCGTAGGCGCCCCACGAGCCGATCGGCTGCACCGGCACGCCATTGCGTGACAGCACAGTCGAGCCGCCCGCGAGCCTCACGCCGGTGATCTCCGGCACCTGCCGAAGTGTCCAGATGACCTGGGCTGACAGGTGGTCTTGAGTCGACTCGCTGGCACTACGAAGCTCATCGTCAAACTCGACGTCGGCGATGCCATCTGACGAGACCGGGACCGACGGACGCAGCGAGTCGACCTTGGGCACATAGGTCCGCATCAGATCGTCAACGTCTGAAATGGGCCCGCGGGCCAGGCTCGCGACGAGCGAGGTGGCAAGCTGGTCGCCCACTGCAAGGTGGACCGGGACAGGGACCAGTCGGCGACCAGGACGATCGAACATGAAGATGTCGAACGGCCTGAAGTGGTCGCTGAAGTACTTGCTGCTGATGAGCGTTCCCGCCTGCGGTGTCGCTATTCGCCACTCCCCAGCGACCTGCTGAAGGACGTATGTCAGATCCGACTCACCGCTCATGCGGTTGTAGCGGCCCTGCTGGTCCAGCCGCGCCACCTGTGAAGACGTCAGCCGCAGCACGACCCGATCACCGGCCGACTCGTCGTCGCTGGAGCTGCCGGACCGGTCGGGCACGGGCGCCGAGACCTGAGGTCGGTTGTAAACACGTACGCCGTCGATCGGGCGCCAGCTGTCGGCCGCTGCCGGTGTGAGAAACGCCGACGCGGTGCCAGTCGAGACCGGGAATGCAAGCATCGCGTCGAGATAGCCGAGCACTATCTCCTGGGGCGACGCGCCTGCTGCGGGCAACGCCGGCGCATACTGCACGGTGCTTTCCCCGAACCCTCCATCGTCGGCGACCCGCGTGACAGGCCCGGACGTTGGGATGCCTCCGCACGCCCCGACAAGCAGCAGCGAGAGCGCTGCACCGATCAAGCTGCGCGAGGGAACCC
>CAZWZC010000028.1:0-27957 GCA_964638755.1 uncultured Aeromicrobium sp.
TGTTCCCGGGCGGAGTTGGCAACACATTCGGCGATGCAGACGCCTTCGTGAGCCTGATCAACGATGTCGAGTCCAAGTTGTTCGACCGTTTTGACGACGACACCCACGTCTACCCCGGCCACGGCAACGACACGGTTCTTGGCGCCGAGCGTCCCCACCTCGCCGAGTGGCGCGAGCGCGGCTGGTAACCGGGATTCAACTGGCGCATTGGGCAGCACCGCCTAGCGTTTTCTGTATGAGGTCTCTTGTCGCCGCTACATTGCTGCTTTCCTTGGCCGCGTGTGGATCGGTCGGCACATCAGATGCCAAACCCACCACTGCTGAACTGCAGCAGCAGACTTGCGCCGAGGTACGCAAAGGTGTCGACGCCTTCAATGACCATGACTACGCGGGAACGGCGTCGCATTTCAGGAAGGCCATTGCGCCGGCGACGGCGTTCGCGAAGACAACATCAGCGTCGGATGCCGACGATCTCCTGAATGCCGTCAGGTATTACGCGGGTCTCCAGCCGCACGAATACCCCGAGGCCGCCCGTACGTCGTCTGACTTCGCGAAGTACAAGTCCATCACCCTTGGCCAGTGTGTCCCGTCGGGAGAAGCGCCGGATGGGGACGGCAACGGCATCCTCACCTAGGGAGACACGTCCTAGAACGTGACAGGGAGTTCTTCGACGCCGTACACGAATGACAGCTGACGAAAGCTGAGCTCTTCCTGTGGCTTCGCCAGTGCGAGGTCAGGGAACCGTTGGAACAGTCTGGGCAACGCGATGCGCAGCTCCATGCGGGCGAGCTCGGCGCCTATGCAGCGATGGATGCCGTGGCCGAACGCCAGGTGGCCGCTCCCAGGCACCCGGAACGGGTCGAACTCGTCCGGACGGTCCCCCATGACCTTGGGGTCGCGGTTGGCGCCACTCAGCGAAGCGAGCACGACGTCACCCGCCTTGATCTTCTTGCCGAACAGCAGCATGTCCCGCTTGGCGAATCGCGGGAATGCAACCTGGACGACGGACAAGTAGCGGAGCAGCTCTTCGACCACCTGATCCACATCTTCTTGTGAGCCGTTGCGGATCAGTTCGGCATACGCCGGGTCACGCAGCAAAACGATCGTGCCGAGCGCGATCATGCCTGCCGTGGTCTCGAATCCACCGGTGAATACTCCGTCGGCGAGGCCAGCCAGGTCGACGTCGGAGATGAGGTCCCCCTCGTCGATCAGAATCTGCCCGATGAGACCGGGGCCCGGGTCCTTGCGCTGTTTGGCGACGGTTGCAAACAGAAATTCGCGCTGCTCAGACACCGCGCCGAATGCCGCCGCACCACCGTTCGTCGCGTCAAACCGCGCGCTACCGAGTTTCTCGAAGGCGTCACGGTCCGCGAAATCTAGGCCGAGGAGCGCGCAGATCGTCTGGAACGGGATCGGAAACGCGACGATCTTGCACAGGTCGGCGCCCGATCCTGCTGCTTCGAGTGCGTCGAGCTGGGTGTCGACGAACTCGCTGATCATCGGCTCGAGTCGTGCCAGCCGTCGCATCGTGAACTCAGGGGTGACGATCTTGCGGAGTCGGGTGTGCAGTGGCGGATCGGTGAAGCCCAACCCGCCGATGTCATCAGAGGTTGCAGGACCATCTCCGTGAAACATGTGGCGGATATCGTTGGAGTATGAGTCGCGGTCCGTCAGTAGGCGCCGCGACTCCTCGTACGCCGTCACCAGGTAGATGTTGAAGTTGAACGGCAGGTCGAGCCGGTGCATCGGCGTCGACTTGCGGATCTCGGCGATGCGCGACACCGGATCCAACCCCTCGCGCTGCAGCGGGATCTTGGTCTTTTCGGGGATGAACGAGATGCGTGAGAGGTCGATTCCCTTCTTTTGGATGCGCCGCACCACGAGCTTGCCGACCCATCCGGTGATGCGAGACCTGACCTGAAGCACGGAGTTGAAACTACACCGAGAGGTTGCGGGTGTGGGACAACCGGTAAAGGGTGATGAGAACGCGAGCGGACATCCCGCAGCGCGCAAGGGGGTTGCAGCATGGGCGTCGCCACGACTGACAGTGGTCAACAGGACACCGGGCTCAAGAGAGTCATGGGGCCCAAGCTTCTTCTGCTGTTCATCGTGGGTGACATTCTCGGAGTCGGCATCTATGCGCTCACCGGGGATGTGGCAGCCGAAGTCGGCGGTGCAGCTTGGCTGCCCTTCATCGTTGCGTTCATCGTGGCCCTGCTGACGGCGTTCTCCTACCTTGAGCTGGTCACCAAATACCCGCAGGCCGCGGGCGCGGCGCTCTACGTCCACAAGGCGTTCGGCGTCCATTTCGTCACATTCATCGTCGCGTTCGCTGTGATGTGCTCCGGCATCACGTCGGCGTCGACCGCCTCCAACGCATTCGCAGCAAATCTGGCCAAGGGTCTCAAATGGGAGGCCTCGGACACGTCACTGCTCTTGATGGCGCTCGCCTTCATGACGCTGGTGATGGCGATCAACTTTCGGGGAGTTGGCGAGAGTGTCAAGGCAAATGTCGTGCTCACGATGGTCGAGCTCTCGGGTCTCATCCTCGTGATCATGGTCGGTTTCTATGCACTGGCTGGTGGTGACGGCGACTGGTCGCGCGTGGTCGCGTTCGACACGCCGTCCGACAAGAACGTCTTCCTCGCTGTCACCACTGCAACCTCGCTGGCCTTCTTCGCGATGGTCGGTTTCGAGGACTCGGTCAACATGGCAGAGGAGACGATGGAGCCAAACAGGATCTTTCCCAAGATGATGCTCAGTGGGCTGGGACTCGCCGCCGTCATCTATGTGCTGGTGTCGATCTGCTCGGCGGCGTTGGTGCCTGTGGGCGAGCTCGCAAAGAGCGACACACCGCTGGTGGAGGTCGTGAATGCAGCCGCACCCAGCTTCCCTGCGGGTGACATCCTCCCGTTCATCTCGATGTTTGCGGTCGCCAACTCGGCGCTGATCAACATGATGATGGCCAGCCGTCTCCTCTACGGCATGTCCCGTCAAGGTGTGCTGCCAAAATCCTTGTCCAAGGTGCATTCTAGGAACCAGACACCGTGGGCCGCGATCGTTTTCACCACCGCTCTGTCGTTTGCGCTGATCACATATGTGTCGTACGCCAACGACGACGCCATCGCAGTACTCGGCGGTACGACCTCCCTGTTGCTGCTCGGCGTGTTCGCTGTCGTCAATGTTGCGGTGCTGATCCTGCGGAATGACCGGGTCGACCACAGCCACTTCCACACCCGCGCCTGGATCGCGGTGGCCGGCGCGATCGCCTGCGTCTACCTAGTGACACCACTGTCTGGACGGGCCGCCGACCAGTACGAGGTCGCCGGAATCCTGCTCGGCTTCGGGCTGATCCTGTCCGTGCCCATCTACCTCCATCGCCGCAGCCAGGGCGAGCACCTTGAGATGTCTGAACCGGAGGAGCTCAGCTAGTTCGTTGCTCGGCGCTCCCGCCTGCTCGACACCGTCAGGCTGACGACAGCTGTGACGGCCAATGTGGCAACAATGGCCGCGAGGCTCAGCAGCGTCGGTATCTCGGGGACGTCAAAGTGTTCACCGCCGTTGAGGAACGGCAACTCGTTGGTGTGGAGCGCGTGCAGCACCAGTTTGACGCCGATGAACGCAAGCAGCACTGCAAGCCCCTGCGACAAGAAGATCAGCTTCTTGAGCAGGTCACCCAGCAGAAAGTAGAGCTGACGCAGTCCCATCAGGGCGAACACGTTCGCCGTGAAAACGAGATAAGGCTCCTTGGTGAGCCCGTAGATCGCCGGGATCGAGTCGAGCGCGAACAGCAGGTCAGTCGTGCCCAGCGACAAGATGACCAAGAACATCGGCGTGATGAAGGTCTTCTTGTGCTCCTTGACGAACAAGGTGAGGCCGTGCCACTCATCCTTGACGTTCAGGTATCGCCGGGCGAAGCGGACAACCGCGTTTTCACCATCGTCGTCGTGCTCGGTGTCCCTCACCAACCGCCAGGCGGTCCACAGAAGGAACGCGCCGAAGAGGTAGAAGATCCAGGAGAAGTTGTTGATCGCGACCGCGCCGAGAGCGATGAAGATGCCGCGGAACACCAGCGCGATGATGATGCCGACGAGCAACGCCTCCTGCTGGAGTTTCCTCGGCACGTTGAAGCTCGCCATGATGATCAAGAAGATGAACAGGTTGTCGATGGACAGGCTGTACTCGGTCAGCCAGCCCGCGAAGAACTGCAGTCCGAAGTCGCCATCCTTGCCCGACACATCGTGGTGGACCATCACCCAGATGCCGAAGGCGATCGCCAGTCCGACGTAGCCGGCCAGATAGACGGCGCATTCCTTCATCGTCGGCTCGTGCGGCCTGCGGGCCACGATCACGACATCGAAGAGAAGCACCGCGACGGTGACTGCGATCGTGACGATCCACTCGGTCTGCGAGACCGACATGCTGACGGAATCAGTTGCTTGGACGAACTGCACGAGATGGTCCTCCGGTCAAAGCCGGAGGTCTCTTCCGCCGCCGAAGCGGCCCGCACTGCCGGGTGACTGCTGGGAATCACCGTGATGACGACAATGCGATCGGGGAATACTCCCCTCCACAAGACATTCTTGCAGGGCCGCGTCCGTGTGCATCAGTTGACCACACTGATCTCAAACCACAGCGAGCGCGGCCAGGGTCCGTCGGGCCTCAACGCGGGATGGTTGAACGCGTCAGGCGGAGCGGTCTGCGGCTCGACGCACACGGTGTCGGCCGGCATGTCGTAGACCACCCACCACGGCGACGACGACGAAAAACTGACCGAGACAGCTCCGGGCCAGGTCAGGACTGGCGAGCCGTCGACCTTGAAGCAGTCATCCCACGGCCCGGGTGAGGGAGACACCAGGCGCCCAGTTGGCAGCGCGTCCGCACCCCGCTCCACCATCACCTCAGGTCGAAAGGTCAGCGCAGCGTCCGCGCCACTGTCGAGCCGTCGACGGAACCACGGGTGAACCCCAACCGAACAGGGCACATTTGTTGCATCATCCCAGGCCAGCGTGGTTCGCAGGCCGCCGGGCAACAGTTCGTAGTGCAGAGTTGCCGTGCCGGGCGTCGGCCACGGATCACCGATCGCGCACCCGTAGCGACCTGGACCGGTCTGCTCCCAAGCGATGTTGCGGCCGAGGCCATGAATCGCGTTGCCGTCCTTGGCCAGCGGGAGCTGATGCGTCACGCCGTCGTAGGTGAAGAGTCCATCGCGTATCCGCCCGGCCCATGGAACCATGGGGAAACTGCCGTCATGTGCCAACAATTCATGGCCGTCGATCATCAACGATGTCAGGCGTGCACCCCTGGCGGGATCGATCGTCGCCCGAACGCGCCCATTGGCAAGGACATGTGTCACGCAACCAGTGTCCCCTACGGTGGTCGAGTGTTCGTGAGGGATGAGCGAATGTATCGAGACCTCAGACGCCGGCCTGGAGCATGCTGCGCAGCTCCTTCTTGAGGTCTCCGATCTCATCGCGCAACCGCGCTGCCACCTCGAACTGCAACTCGCCGGCGGCGGCTCGCATCTGCTCGCTGAGCTGTTCGATGAGGTCGGCGAGGTCACCCGAGGGGAGGTTGGCCAGGTCGGCCGTATGGCTTCCAAGCGGCACCGGCGCACCTCTACGTCGGTGGTCACCTGTGGCAGCGAGAAGCTTCTCGGTGTCGGCGTCCTCGCGGGCGAGCATGTCGGTGATGTCACCGATCTTCTTGCGCAATGGTGTCGGATCGATGTTGTTGGCGGTGTTGTATGCCACCTGTTTTGCACGACGCCGATTGGTTTCGTCGATCGCCATCGCCATTGAGTCAGTGATGCGATCGGCGTACATGATGACCTGCCCGGACACGTTGCGTGCCGCTCGGCCGATTGTCTGGATGAGCGATCGCCCTGAGCGCAAGAAACCCTCCTTGTCGGCGTCAAGGATCGCAACGAGGCTGACCTCTGGCAGGTCGAGGCCCTCACGCAGCAGGTTGATGCCGACGAGCACGTCGTACTCCCCCATGCGCAGCTCACGCAGCAACTCGACTCGACGGAGCGTGTCGACCTCGCTGTGGAGATAGCGGGTGCGGACCCCTGCCTCGAGGAGGTAGTCCGTGAGGTCCTCCGACATCTTCTTGGTGAGTGTCGTGACAAGCACCCGCTCATTGCGTTCGACCCGGACCCGGATCTGGCTGATCAAGTCGTCGATCTGCCCCTTGGTCGGTTTGATGATGACCTCTGGATCGATCAAGCCTGTCGGTCGGATGATCTGCTCGACCACGTCGTTGTCGACCTTGGCCATCTCGTACGTCCCTGGTGTGGCCGAGAGATAGACCGTCTGGCCAATCCGCTGCAGGAACTCGTCCCACTTGAGCGGACGGTTGTCCATCGCGCTGGGGAGGCGGAACCCGTGCTCAACCAGCGACCGCTTGCGCGACATGTCGCCTTCGTACATCGCGCCGATCTGCGGGATCGTCACGTGGGACTCATCGACGACCAGCACGAAGTCCTCAGGGAAGTAGTCGAGCAGGCAGTTGGGTGCTGAGCCCGAGACGCGACCGTCCATGTGGCGCGAATAGTTTTCGATGCCGGAGCAGGTGCCGATCTGCTCCATCATCTCGATGTCGTATGTCGTGCGCATGCGCAGCCGCTGGGCCTCAAGCAGCTTGCCCTCGCCCTCGAGCTCGGCAAGTCGCTCCTCAAGCTCGATTCCAATCGTCTTGATCGCCCGCTTCATCACGTCGACACCGGCGGCGTAGTGCGTCGCTGCACCCACGAACAGCTCCTGGTCGTCGCTGAGAACCTCGCCGGTGAGCGGATGCAAGGTCATGAGCCGCTCGATCTCGTCGCCGAAGAACTCAACCCGCACGGCCATCTCCTGATAGACCGGGAAGATCTCCACGGTGTCACCCTTGACCCGAAACGTGCCACGTGTCGATGCGACGTCGTTGCGTACGTATTGCGCCTGTACGAGCGTACGCAGCAGCTGTTCACGGGGAAGCTGATCACCGACCTTGAAGCCGATCATCCGGTTGAGGTACTCCTGTGCCGAGCCGAGTCCATAGATGCACGAGACGGATGCCACCACAATGACGTCGCGGCGCGTCAACAACGACCATGTGGCCGAGTGTCGCAACCTCTCGACCTCCTCGTTGACCGAGGAGTCCTTCTCGATGTAGGTGTCGCTCTGGGCGATATATGCCTCAGGCTGGTAATAGTCGTAGTAGGACACGAAGTATTCGACCGCATTGTGCGGAAAGAGGTCGCGAAGCTCGGTCGCGAACTGCGACGCCAGCGTCTTGTTGGGCATGATCACCAGCGTGGGGCGCTGGAGGCGCTCGGTCAGCCAGGCCACAGTTGCCGTCTTGCCGGTGCCGGTCGCACCCATCAGGACGACATCCTGTTCGCCGGCGTTGACTCGGCGCTCCAGATCGTCGATCGCGGCAGGTTGATCGCCACCGGGCGAGAAGTCGGACACCACCTCAAATGGCGCCACCTGACGACGTAGCTCAGACACGGACCTCATACCGATCGAGCCTACGTGGTGCCACCGACAAAGCTCTACGATGCGTTCATGCCTGCTTCGCAACGCCGCGCAGAGCGCAAGCGTGAGATTCTCGACGCGACGCGCGCCCTCTTTGACGAGCGCGGGGTCCGTGACGCGCAGATCGAGGACGTGGCGCGCGCAGTGGGCATCAACCGAGCCATCATCTACCGACACTTCTCCGGCAAGGAAGAGCTCTTTGCTATGACGTTGGTTGACTACCTCGCCGAGCTCGACGAGGCGCTTGCCACCTCAGACGACACCTCCACGCCTCCCATGCAGCGACTCGAGGTCATCTCCGACTCATTCCTCGACTTCGGTGCCGCACACCCGGCGTTCGTCGATTGCGCACAGGCACTTCTACGCCGACGCGGGGACGAGCTGATGGAAGAAGTCAGTGAGTCGGTCATGCTCAAGCTCGGCGTCGGGATGGCTTCGTGCCTTTCGCACGTTGTTCGCATTCTCGAGGCAGGTGCGGCGAGCGGTGAGTTCCATGTGCGCGACCCCTACCTGCTGGCCAACATCTTCTACACACAAGGACTCGGAGTGCTCAACCTCGCGACCCTCCAGCTCTCGGTTCGCAGCGAGAACCCTGGTCTCCCTGCGGTCGACGCCGTGCCGTTCGACGAGGTCAAGGCCTACATGCAGAACAGCGTCGTGGCCATGGCCCGCGGCGACACGGCCTAGCTGCCCACTGCACGGCGGAGGGCTTCAATCGACTGCTTCACGTCCTCGCTGTCGGTCGACCAGTTGCTCACCGACACCCTGAGAATGTCTCGGCCGCTCCACTGCGATGCCGACATCCACGCCGTGCCGTCCTCGACGAGCCGATCAGCAACCTCAGCCGTACGAGCAGCATCTCCCACGGCGACGCACACCTGCGTGTAAACGACGTCATTGAGCACCTCGACGCCGTCGATCTGGGCGACCCCGTCAGCCAATTCGCGGGCACGGTCGGCCAAGTTCTGGATCAGGCGGGCAACGCCGTCACGCCCAAGCGAGCGCAGCACGGCCCAGACGGGCACACCGCGCGCCCTGCGTGAGAGCTCGGGCACCTTGTCGTAGGGATCACCGTGCCCCGTGTCATCGCTGATGAGATAGCTGGTGCGCAGCCCGAACGTCGAGCGCATGGCATCTGAGTCCCGCACGATGGCGACCCCACAGTCGTAGGGCACGTTCAGCGTCTTGTGCGCGTCGGTGGTCCACGAATCGGCTTCGTGCAGTCCGGCGACGAGATGTTGGAGCTTGGGCGCAGCAGCCGCCCAGAGTCCGAAGGCTCCATCCACATGCACCCATGCACCATGCTCGTGGGCCACGGCGATCGCCTCGACGAACGGATCAAACGCACCGGAATGCAGGTTGCCGGCTTGGAGACAAACGATGACCGGCTCCCCCTCAGGCAGGCCTACCAGGGTCGTACGGAGCGCATCGGCCGAGATCCTCCCCTGGTCGTCGGCGGCAACGGGTGTGGGTTGCCCAAGCCCGAGGTATCGCAGGGCAATGTCGATGGTGCCGTGGCGTTCCTCGCCAACCAGCACGTGCACCCTGGGAGCATCCGTCAGCCCCTCGACGTTCACGTCCCAACCAGCGCCCTTCAGGACTGAGGTGCGAGCAGCGGCCAGACAGGTGAAGTTGGCCATCGTAGCGCCGGTGACGAATCCGACGTCGGCCTCGCTCGGAAGTCCCAGCAGCTCCAGCAGCCATCGGGCGGCCACCTCTTCGACTGCGGCGACACCAGGTGTGGCGTGACGCATACCGGCGTTCTGGTCCCATGCGCTGACCATCCAGTCAGCTGCGAGGCCAGCCGGGAGGGTACCGCCGATGACCCAGCCGTAGAACCGGCCAGAACCCATTGCCATCAGACCCGGGTCAGCGCTCACCGCCAGCTCGTCGACCACGTCGGCCGGATCGCGGCCCGCCGACGGCAGCGGTCCGCCGAGCACCACAGCAAGTTCGTCGGCCGAGACCAGTGGTCCGATGTGCCTTGTGGGGACGGACGAGATCCACGCCCGCGCGTGAGCGGCCGCCCTGGTCAGTGCCTCTTCGTACGGACGTGTCGTAAATGACATGATCGCTCCCTCCGCGAGGAAGCGATCATCCCCTGTTCAGGCGCTGCCGTAAACAGTTCCGCGGGCGGCCTCAGTTATTCAAGCCTCGAGAATGGCTACGACACCCTGACCGCCGGCGGCGCAGATCGAGATCAGGCCACGCCCTGAGCCCTTCTCGTGAAGCAGCTTGGCAAGATTGGCGATGATGCGACCACCGGTTGCCGCGAAGGGGTGCGCCGTCGCCAGCGATGAGCCCTTGAGGTTGAGCTTCTTGCGGTCGATCGAGCCGAGCGGTTCGTCGAGCCCGAGTCGCTCTTTGCAAAAGGTCGGGTCTTCCCATGCCGCGAGAGTCGTCAGCACCTGGCCGGCGAATGCCTCGTGGATCTCGTAGAAGTCGAAGTCCTGCAGATTGAGGCCCTGGCGCGCGAGCATGCGTGGGACGGCATATACGGGAGCCATCAGCAACCCCTCGGCACCCGACACGTAGTCGACCGCAGCGGTCTCGTAGTCGACGAAGTATGCGAGGGGGGTCCAGCCGTGCTTCTTGGCTTCGTCCTCCGACGACAGCAGCACCGCGGAAGCACCGTCTGACAGCGGCGTCGAGTTGCCCGCTGTCATGGTCGCACCCTCACCCCGACCGAATACGGGCCTGAGTTTGGCGAGCTTTTCGATTGTGGAGTCGGGGCGCAGGTTGTTGTCCTTGGTCACGCCAAGGAACGGGGTGATCAGGTCGTCCTGCCAACCGTCCTCGTACGATTTTGCAAGGTTCTGGTGAGATGTCGCGGCGAGCTGATCCTGCGCCTCGCGGGTGATTCCCCACTCGAGCGTGGTGATCGCCTGGCTGTCTCCCATCGACAGTCCGGTGCGGGGTTCTGAGTTGCGCGGTTGGTCGGGGGCAAGGTGTCCGGGGCGAACCTTCAGGAGCGCTGCAACACGACCCTTGGTGTCCTTGGCACGATTGGCCTCGAGCAGGATCTTGCGAAGCTTGTCGCCCACTGCAAGCGGGGCATCCGAGGTGGTGTCGGCTCCACCTGCGATGCCGGACTCGATCTTGCCGAGCGCGATCTTGTTGGCGACCAGTACGGCAGCTTGGATGCCGGTGTCGCACGCCTGCTGCACATCGAACGCCGGAGTGTCAGGTGAGAGCTTGGAGCCGAGCACTGTCTCACGGGCGAGGTTGAAGTCGCGGCTGTGCTTGAGCACGGCGCCAGCCGCGAGCTCGCCGACGCGCTCACCCTCGAGGTCAAAGCGCTCGACCAGGCCGTCGACTGCAGCGGTGAGCATGTCCTGGTTGGACGCGTCTGTATACACGGTGTTGGAGCGCGCGAACGGGATGCGGTTGCCGCCAATCACGGCCACGCGACGTACGGCCTGTATGCCGGTCACTTCCGCTGCCTTCGCGGCGACCTTCTTTGCGGGGGTCTTCTTGGCTGGTGCCTTCTTGGCCGGTGTCTCCGCCATGGCAGTCTCCTCAGGTCTTCTCAGTGTTCGGGTTCGAGTTGTCTGAACGTGATGAGCGCCGCATACCCTGAAGGTGGACTGGCGCTGACTGACGACGTTACAGTTCCAAGCAGCATTCCAGATACCCACGGTATCCGAGAGATAGGACACACCCCAGACATGAGCGAGCGCAGCGAGCGAATCAAGAGCACAGAGATTATGCCGATGCCTCCGTATCGTGGGCACTTCTCGGAGGTGTCGGCATGACTGATCGTTACCAGTCGCTCGCGCACAATCCGATCGGCAAGTTCGTCGTCAAGAACCTGGGTCTCCCCAACCCTCCGGTGCTGGAGCGCTGGAAGGAAGGCGATCCGCTCGTCAAGGGAACCGTGCTGATTGGTTCTGCGTCCGGCAGCACTCTCGGCAAGAGGCTCAATGCAACCCTCAAGGCCAGTGGCATCACCGCAGTCGGCGTCCGCGCCGACGACAAGAGTTACAAGGCCCTAGTGTTCGATGCCACCGGCATTCCCGACACCGCCGGCCTCGCAGACATGCAGCAGTTCTTCACGCCCGCCCTGCGCAGCCTCGCGAGCTCAGGCCGCCTCATCGTGATTGGTTCGCTCCCCGAGCAGGCAACCTCTGAGACCGCTGCCATTGCACAGCGAGCCCTCGAAGGCTTCGTGCGGTCAGCCGGCAAGGAGATTGGTGGCAACGGCAGTACGGCCAACCTCGTCTACGTCGGCACAGGCGCTGAGGACGCACTCGGTTCGACGCTCGAGTTCCTCCTGTCCCCCAAGTCGGCCTTCGTCTCGGGCCAGGTCATTCGGCTCGGCCTGACTGACCTGGTCACAGCCGACAAGGTCGATGACCCGAGCCAACCACTGGCGGGGAAGATTGCGCTCATCACGGGCGCATCACGTGGCCTCGGCGCCGCGATGGCACGCACCTTGCACCGTGACGGCGCGTCCATCGTCGGTCTGGACGTTCCGCAGCTGTCCAGTGAGCTCGATGCCGTGATGGCTGAGCTCGGCGGAACGTCCATCGCTGAGGACATCACTGCCCCTGATGCACCGCAGGTCATTGCCAAGGCGATCAAGGACGCACACGGTCGCGTTGACATCGTGGTCCACAACGCCGGCATCACCCGTGACAAGCGCCTCAAGAACATGAAAACCGAGAACTGGAATCTCGTGATCGACATCAGCGTGGGCGCACCCCAGCGCATCACCGCCGAGCTGTTGAAGCAGAAGCTCCTCGGCAAGGGTGGCCGCGTCATCGGCATCTCATCGATCGCCGGCATTGCTGGCAACAACGGCCAGACGAGCTACGGCACAGCCAAGGCCGGCGTCATTGGCTTCGTCAACGACCTGTCCAAGCGCGTCGCCAAGGATGGAATCACGGTCAACGCGATTGCTCCCGGCTTCATCGAGACCGACATGGTCAAGACCATGCCACTCGGCATCCGCGAGGCAGGTCGTCGACTGAGCTCGGTGTCCCAGGGCGGGCTCCCGATCGATGTCGCCGAGGCCATCGCCTGGTACGCCAACCCCGGCTCGTCCGCGATCTCAGGCAATGTGGTCCGGGTGTGCGGCCAAGCGCTGATCGGCGCCTGACGTGACGACGACCCGTACGTTCAGCAGGTCACCATCGACACTGCCGATGATGCTCAAGGCTGTGCTGCCGGCGCTACCGGTGATCGGCGGCCTGCCAGGCGTCAAGCACGCCAAGGGCTCGGTGCCTGACCTGGTTCTGAAACGCTCAGGTGTCACCACCTGTCGCGAGCATCTCGACGCCTACAACGATGTGTGCGGCTTCCCGCTAGGCGACACACTCCCGGCGACCTTTCCCCACATGGCTGCGTTTGCGCTGCACATGAGCCTGATGACCGACACGGCGTTCCCTTTTGCCCCGATGGGGCTGGTGCACCTGCGCAACAGCATCACGCAGCATCGTCCGATCGGCGTCGACGAGTCGTTTGACGTCTCGGTATGTGCTGCAGATCTGCGTACTCATCCCAAGGGCTCGCTGGTCGACCTCATCACTGAGGTGACGATCGACGGCAACCCCGTGTGGGAAGAACTCACCACACTGTTCTCACGCCACAAGGGAGGCGCAGCAGAAGTGACCCCGGCTCCCCTGTCCGATGTCGAGGCACCCGACGGTGTCGTGCACTGGAAGCTGTCGGGCGATCTCGGCCGCCGATACGGAGCGGTGTCGGGTGATCGCAACCCGATCCACCTGTACCCGCTCACTGCGAAGGCATTCGGATTCCCGACCAACATCGCCCACGGCATGTGGACGCTGGCGCGAAGCCTCTCGGCGTTGCAGAACAAGCTGCCCGAAGCGTTCACCGCTGAGGTGGAGTTCCGCAAGCCGATCCTTCTGCCGGGCACTGTCGTGTTCGGTTCTGACCTCAGCGGCCCCGACATCATCTTCGGCGTCAAGAGCCGCAGGAAGACGCAGACGCACCTCGTCGGGCGCGTCACCAGGGCGTAACTCCGAGTTGCATGGCGTCGTTGATGTCATAACGACTCTGGAGGGAACCCGTTGAACACTCGTCGCAATCTCGCACGTCTGCTGACTCTGCTCGCGTCATTCGCCCTCATCGGCGCCATGTTGAGCTTCACCTCCGCGTCTGCGGCGACGAAGTGGAAACCGCGCGCTGAGCAGTACGCCAAGACGGTGGTCGAGAAGGATGTTGCGATCCCGATGTCTGACGGCACGATCCTGCGCGGTGACGTCGAGCGTCCCGCTGACGCTGCCGGCAAGGCAATCGACAAGCGGTTCCCAGTCATCGTCACCATCACGGCCTACAACAAGACGATCCTCGGCTCTGCTGGAGGACTCGGCGGAACCCCTCCCGCATACCTCGTGAAGCGCGGCTACGTACAGCTGACGGTGGACGCCCGCGGCACCGGAAGCTCCGAGGGGGTGTGGAACGCCTTCGATGCCCGTGAGAACCAGGACTGCGGCGAGATCATGACTTGGGCGCACTCCTCGGCTCGTCCGTGGAGCAACGGCATCACCGGCATGAGTGGTCCGTCGTACATGGGAATCAGCCAATTGTGGGCTGCGGCGGCCAACCCTCCTCGCCTCAAGGCCATTTTTCCGCAGGTACCGGGAGCAGATGTCTACCGAGACATCGTCGCCTCGGGCGGTCAGCTTGACGTGGGCTTCATCCCGCTCTGGCTCGGACTTGTCACCGGTGCCGGGATCATCCCGCCCGCTGTGGCAGCAACGGATCCACAGTCGGCGATCAAGGTGCTCCTTGACCACCTGATCGGCGCCGGTACGTTCACCGCGCCATTGCTCCTTCAGGCGCTGGCGGGCGGCGAGCCGGCGTACGACGGTGCGTTCTACAAGGAGCGCTCAGTGATCAATGTCATCGACAAGGTCAAGGTGCCCGCCTTCTTTGTCTCGGGGGAATTTGACCTTTTCCAGCGTGGCACTCCCCTGCTGTTCGAAAACCTCAACAAGCGTGGGGTACCGACCAAGCTGATCGTCGGCCCGTCGGACCACCTGCAGGCTTCAGGTGGAGCTGGCCTCGACAATGCCGGCTACGGCACACTCGCCGAGCTTCAGCTCCGATGGTTTGATCACTACCTGAGGGGCGTGAAGGACTCGACCCTCAACTCAGACATCGCCAACCTGACGTATTACGAGCAGGGCACTGGCAAGTGGGCGAAGGACTCGAAGTGGATCGGCACGGCGCTCAAGGGTGCAAGTCTGAAGCTGAGCGGTAGCTCGGTGACAGGCGGCGCCCCCGGCGGCATCACATCTGGCACGCGTAGCGACGGCACGTCTGCCATCTACCCGATCCCGGCGCAGGGCCTGTGCACTCGTTCCACCAACCAGTGGACCGCAGGTGTGCCCAACATGGTGCTTGCCGATCTGCCGTGCTTCAAGGACAACCAGTACAACGACAAGCTGGGCGCGGTCTTCTCGACCAAGGCACTGACCAAGGCCGTGACGCTACAAGGCCCCATCAACGCGCACCTCTTCACCTCCAGCGTTGGCGGCGACGGGATGCTTTCGGTCGTGGTCGAGGACGAGGCACCCGACGGCTCGGTCAGCCGTCTCACTGGCGGGTGGCAGGTCATCTCACACCGCGCACTAGACACCACGAAGTCGCGCTATCTCGGCGGCGTTCTCATCCAGCCATTCCACCCCTTCACCAAAGCCACCCAGAAGAAGCTCGACCCGGGTGACGTTGCTGCGATCGACGTGGAGATCTTCCCGACCCGCGCCAAGATCCTCCCGGGCCACAAGCTGCGCGTCGCGGTTCAGGCGTTCGACGTGCCACACTTGCTCCCGACGCTGCCTGATCTGCTCGGCACGCTGACTGTGCTCAAGGTCCACAACTCGGCGACCTACCCGTCGACGATCAACTTCCCGAGCGTCGGCAAGCTCCCAGCAGTCAACTAGGGCTTCGGTTGGACAGGGCGGATGAGACCTTCTTGGGCAACCGTGGCGACGAGAGTGCCGTCCTGGGCGAAGACCCTGGCGGTGCTGAGCCCGCGCGCGCCGGAGGCTGATGGCGACGTCTGGTCATAGAGGAGCCACTCATCGACCTTCATGGGACGGTGAAACCAGATCGCATGGTCGAGCGATGCTGCCTGCACCTCCGGTGTGCCAATGAAGGCGCCGTGTGGGAGCAGAGAGGCACCCAACAGGCTGAAGTCACTGATGTAGGTGAATGCGGCGTTGTGGATTGTCTGTGAGATCGGGAGCTTCCCGTTGGTGCGGAACCACATACGCTGAACGACAGGGACGAGCTCACGCTGGGGATCGTCTGCGGCCCGGTTGTCACCGACGTAGCGAAGGTCGAACGACGCCCACTCGCGGTCCCACAGATCTACACCTTCCTGGCCCCTGGTGTTGATCAGCTCGATGAGCGGAACGGAGTCCTCAGGCGCAGGCACATCAGGCATGGCATCCTGGTGGTTCCATCCGCCCTCTTCCTTTTGGAACGAGGCGGTCATGTAGAAGATGATCGCGCCGTGCTGGCGGGCTGCGACCCGACGAGTCGTGAACGATCCACCATCACGAATCTCCTCCACGTCGTAGACGATCGGGATGCTGGGATCTCCACCCAGGACAAAGTAGATGTGCAACGAGTGCACAGACCGTTCTGATGGCACGGTCAGCTGCGCAGCCATCAGGGCCTGAGCTGCCACCTGGCCGCCGAAGACGCGGGTCATGGAGGAGGCTTCAGGCTGCGAGCCGCGGTACAGGCCGACCTCCAGCTCCTCAAGCTCGAGCAGGGCAACGACTTCATCCAAGGATCCGGGCACACGTCACCCTATCGTCGTGCGCCCACGGCGCTCCTCCTGCGTGGGGCGCCGAGCTGAAGGGAGAGTTGTCGCGACTGAGGGGACTGTTGCGGAGCGTGACCCACTGCAACAACCCTCCCTTCGGTGGCGGTAACTCTCCCCTCAGCGTTGGTGGCTCAGCCTTGGTCGTTCTTCCGCTGCCTGGCCAAGAATTGCTCGAACTGGTCGGCCAGCTCGTCACCGCTCGGTAGATCCTCATCACTGGCCAGCAGTGACTCCGCCGCGCCGCGGGTGAACGCGTCGTACTGCTCCTCAAGGCCCGACAACACCTCCGTGCCACCCTGCTGTTCGATCTGTTCCTCGATCTCGGCGATCGCATCATCTTGACGACCACGAAGTCCCGAGTCGTCGATGCTGAGTCCAGTCCTGTCAACCAACGCGTCGATCAGAGCCAGTGCCGCTGGTGGGTAGTCAACTCCCGCGAGATAGTGCGGCACGTGCACGACGTAGCCGGCGGCGTCGTGACCCCACTCACCCAGGCGGAACTCAAGCAACGACTGCGCTGACGACGGGACCGTCACCTGCGCCGACCAGAGGTTCTTGCGGTCAACGAGCTCGGGGCGGGTACCGTGCGCCGTGATCATCGGGGGACGCGTGTGCGGGACGCCCATCGGCACAGCGCCGAGCCCGAGCGACAGTGGCACGCCGAGATCCTCGATAACCTCATGTGTCTCAGCGGCGAAGCGCTCCCACAAGAAGTCGGGCTCGGGGCCGGCGAGCAAGAGGAAAGGAGTGCCGTTGGCATCGTGCTCAAGGACGATCTGCAGCGTTGGATCGGCGTACTCGACGTAACGGTCCTCGTTGAACGCAATCATCGGACGCCGAGCGCGATAGTCAAACATCGCGTCGATGTCGTACTCGTGCAGGACCTGACCCGCTCCCGAGCTCAACTCGTTGGCAGCGAGCCGGGCCGCTGAGCCGGCGCCGAGGAACCCGTCAAGGGCATGGATCAGCACGGGTCCAGTGCCAGACTCTGCGTCAGAGTTGTCGGCAGCGGACTTACGGTTGCGGGAGTTCCTGGCCACGATCTGATCAACCACTCACGGCTTGGCGGTATTCCGAGCCAGCGCCGCCAACGTGTCATCCGCAATGGCTTTCGGGGTGAGGCCGAGGCGTCCAAGGATGACGTCACGCTTGGCGTGGTCGAGGAATTCCTGCTCCACACCGTGGACCTGGATGGGTGTGCGGATGGCGGCGTCACATACGGCTTGTGTGTACGCCGCCCCCACGCCACCGTGTCGGCCGTTGTCCTCGATCGTCACGACGAGCGAGAAGTCTGACGCAAGCTCGACGAGCTGCGGATCGAGGGGCTTGACCCAGCGTGGGTCGACGACGGTGACGCCGTGGCCGGCTGCGCGGATCAGCTCGGCAGTCTCCGAACCCAGGTGCCCGAATGCACCGATTGCGATGACCAGGACGTCTTTGGCCGCATCGCGTGAGAGAACGTCGTACGTGCCGACCCGCTCAATCGCGGGCAGGTCGGCGCACACCGCACCCTTGGAGAACCGGACAACGCTCGGTGCGTCGTCGATCTCAACAGCCTCCCGCAGAAGCTCGCGGAGCTGAAGACCGTCGCGCGGGGACGCAAGATGGAGGCCCGGCACCATCTGCATGAGCGACATGTCCCACATGCCGTTGTGGCTCGCCCCGTCCTCACCGGTGACACCGGCGCGATCGAGCACGAACGTCACCCCGCACTTGTGCAGCGCGACGTCGAGAAGTACCTGGTCGAAGGCCCTGTTGATGAACGTCGCGTAGACGGCGACCACGGGGTGGAGCCCGCCCATCGCCAGACCTGCGGCACTGGTGACGGCATGCTGCTCGGCGATGCCGACGTCGAAGACTCGATCGGGGAACTTGTCTGCGAACGCATCGAGACCGACCGGATAGAGCATCGCCGCGGTGATCGCGACGACATCGGGACGCTCATCGGCGATGCGGACGATCTCGTCGCGGAACACCGACGTCCATCCGGCAGGTGCCACGCTGATGGCCTCGCCGGTCTGTCGGTCGAATGGGTTCGCCTGATGCATCTGGTCGTTCTCGTTGGCGACTGCGATGTCGTAGCCCTGACCCTTTGTCGTCAACACATGGACCAGCACCGGGCCGCCGAACTTCTTGGCGGCCATGAGTGCGCGCTCCACTGCGGGCCGGTCATGACCGTCAACGGGCCCGAGATATTTCAGACCGAGGTCTTCGAACATCCCCTGCGGCGCCAACGCGTCCTTGACGCCTTTTTTGATCGCATGCAGGGCCTCATAGGTGGCTGGGCCGACGTGGCGCGAACGGTTGAGTCGGTCCTTGATCGCGCCGAGGGTCGGCTCGTAGCGAGGATTGGTACGAATTTCAGTCAATCTGTTCGCAAGTCCGCCGACTGTCGGGGTGTAGGAGCGGCCGTTGTCGTTGACGATCACGACGAGCTTGCGATCCTTGTTGGCGGCGATGTTGTTGAGCGCCTCCCACGCCATGCCACCGGTGAGCGCTCCGTCGCCGATCACCGCGACCACGCAATCGTCCTTGCCGAGCAACTGGTTGGCTTTCGCCATGCCATCGGCGTACGACAGGCTGGTCGAGGCGTGCGAGTTCTCGACCCAGTCGTGTTCGGACTCGGCGCGGCTCGGATAGCCCGACAATCCGCCTTCCTTGCGCAATGTGTTGAACAAACCAGCACGACCGGTCAGCATCTTGTGCACATAGGCCTGGTGGCCGGTGTCGAACACCACCCGATCAGCTGGTGAGTCGAAGACGCGATGAATCGCCATCGTGAGTTCGACAACCCCCAGATTGGGGCCAAGATGGCCGCTGTTGGCGGCCACGGCGTCGATCGTGAGCTCTCGAATCTCGGCTGCAAGGAGAGTCAGCTCGTCCTCGGTAAGATCACGGAGATCGGCCGGACAGGTCAGTTGAGCGAGCACACCCGCTGCTGTCCCCTTCTGCTTCTCGGCCATTGGGTCAGTCTAACGAGTCCGTCGTCGCCGGCAGGTTGATGACTGCCAGCGTGGTCTGCTCGAAGCTGCCGAGCCACACCTTGTCACCTACCTGCCGAACACCCGTTGGCTTGCCGAAGCGCGGATGCTTGCCTGCGATGTCGTACGCGAGCGTGCCATCGGCGGCGAAGGCCTGCAGGTGGATGAGGTTTTTGGGCTGCGGCTGCAGGCGTTCGGGCATGGCCCACACCGCCTTGCGGAGAAACGGTGCCTTGGGCAGCAGGAAGTCGAGAGCCGCATCGCGGGGTGATGGGATGGCAACCCAGATGTTGCCGTCCTCCCCCGTGGAGATGTTGTCTGGAAAGCCGGGCAGGATCGGCCCGAACGGCTCGACGGCACCCGTACGATCGCCGGTCAGCCAGACCCGTAGGAGGTCATACCCGCCTGTCTCGGCGACAACGACAAACGACTCGTCGCCCGCGAGAGCGACTCCGTTGGCGAAAGCCAGACCATCAGCGAGAAGGGTGACAGTTCCGGCCGGATCACGGCGGAACAAACGACCGGTCGGTCGATGCTCCATGATGTCGCCGCGCCAATGCTCAAAGCCGAACTTCACGCTGGAGTCGGTGAAGTAGATCGTCCCGTCCGTTGCGACAGCGGCGTTGTTGCAGAACCGAAACGGTGCACCTTCGAACTCGGCCACCAGGACCGTGATCGTGCCGTCGTCAGTGACCCGTAGGAGCCCCTTGGTGGAGTCGCAGATGACATAGCCGCCGTCAGGATGATGCTCTATTCCGAGCGGGCGACCTTCGGTGTTGGCGATGACCGCTTCGGCACCGCTGTCGGCGTCGATCGCCAGAATGCGGCCGTCCTCCACCCCTGTGATGATGTGGCCGTCGGCGCGAATGAGTACGTCCTCGGTGCCGTAGCCCGACGTGTCGTAGACGCGTACGACGGTCGCTTCGACAGGATTGCCAGGAGGAGCGGCAGTCGGCGGAGTCCAGCGGGCAGGGCTGAGTGAGGGCTTCGACATGTGTTCGAGGCTAGCCGCAACCTTCCTGACCGAACGCACACGGCCGTGGCTCACACGTCGTAGCGGCCGCGGACGTGGATGAGGGCGTCGGACTCCCCGATCTCCACCCGCTCGACAACTCCTTCGACGAGCAGACCCCACCCAGCGGGTCGCGGGTCGGCCAGCATTCGTATTCCGATCCAACCGGAGCTGTCGCCGAGAACCGGGCCCCATTCGCTGTCAGTCCACGAACCGAGCGTGAAGGGCCCACCGGGCGCCGGAGCCGTTCCGGCAAACGCCTCCGCAAGGAAGCGATGCCCCTGCCCCAGCACATTGACCACGGCCGATTTCGGCGAGGAGGCCCACCAGTCGGAATCCGGGTCGATCACCCCGAGTATCAGCCCCGGCTCGCCGTTCGCCACGAGTAGCGACGAGACAGTCAGGCCAGCCCTGCCAACTCCTGTGCCACTCGTCCATACCGTGACCGGTGAAGGCATGCGCCCTCGGATGCGGCGCAGCGGTTCTCGATCATCGTTCGGCGGCATGAACGGGTGGTCGGAATGGATCGTCACCCACTCAGCGTACGGTCTGGAGCTCTTGACTTAATTCAAGTCTCGTACTAAACATGAGTATGGCTTTGGTGATGGGTGTCGACTCGTCGACGCAGTCCACGAAGGCGGTGCTCGTCGATGCCGACACAGGGACCGTCGTCGCGGGCCAGCACGCCCCACACCCCGCCGGAACTTCTGTCGATCCTCGCAGCTGGCTCGATGCGTTCGACGCGGCATCTCGCCGTCTGATCGATCGTGCGTCAGCAGTCGCTGTCGGCGGCCAGCAGCACGGGATGGTGGCGCTCGACGCCGACGACTCCCCCGTGCACGACGCGATCCTGTGGAACGACACGCGCTCAAGCAAGGAAGCACTCGACCTCATCGACGAGATGGGCGGCCCGGCCGCGTGCGCCGACGCTGTCGGCAGCGTGCTGGTCGCCTCGTTCACCTCGACGAAGCTCCGGTGGCTACGGGACCACGAGCCGGACGCTGCTGACCGTACGAAGCGAGTGCTGCTCCCCCACGACTACGTCTCATGCCACATCGCCGGGGGTGGCGATCCGTTCACCGACCGCGGTGACGCCTCGGGCACTGGCTACTTCTCGACGCGCGACAACTCCTGGCGGGCTGACCTGGCCGAGGCTGCCATTGGCCACTCCATCGAACTCCCACGCATCGTCGCCTCGTCCGAGGTCGCAGGCATGTCCGCGTCTGGACTCAAGGTCGCAGCGGGAACCGGCGACAACATGGCTGCAGCCCTCGCGCTCGACCTGAAGCCCGGCGACGTCGTGGTGTCGATCGGTACGTCCGGTGTCGCATCGGCCATCGTGAACGAGCCCGTGTCCGATCCGACCGGATCGGTCACCGGGTTTGCCGACGCGACCTCACGCTTCCTTCCCCTCGTGGCAACCATCAACGCCGCTCGCATCCTTGAGCTGCAGAGCACACTTCTCGGGGTCGACCACGACGAGCTCGCCCGGCTCGCCCTCGCCGCACCATCCGGGGCGAATGGCCTCACCGTGCTCCCTTACTACGACGGCGAACGTACGCCGAGCCGTCCCGACGCATCCGGCACCTGGGCGGGACTGACGACCTCCACCACCCGCGAGGACCTGGCCCGAGCAGCCGTCGAGGCGCTCCTCTGCTCGCTCGCCGACGCGATCGACCACCTCAGCGCGACCACCGGCACCGCGCCACAGCGGATCCTCATGGTCGGCGGCGCAGCGAGCAACCCCGCCGTACGCACGCTCGCACCTGCGATCTTCGGCAGTCCCGTCACCGTTCCCGCACCCGGCGAGTACGTCGCGCTCGGCGCTGCCCGCCAGGCGGCCTGGGCGCTCTCCGGATCCGCCGAACCCCCGAGCTGGGCACCCGTCGTGTCCGAGACGTATGAAGCAGAACCGACCCCTCTGGTGCGTGAGGCCTACGCACTCGTTCGCGACCGCGAAACCAACTAGGAAAGTGTTGCCATGAGCATCCCGACACCATCCCCCTCCGACAAGTTCTCCTTCGGACTGTGGACCGTTGCCTACCCCGGACGCGACCCGTTCGGCGAACCGACACGCGAGCCCATGGATCCGATCTATGCGCTGGAGAAGCTCAAGGAGATCGGCTCGTACGGCGTCAACTTCCACGACGACGACCTGATCCCCTTCGGCTCTGACGATGCCAGCCGGACCAAGATCATTGAGCGTTGGAAGAAGGGCCTCGCCGACACCGGCCTGGCGGTGACCACAGCGACGACGAATCTGTTTGGCCATCCAGTCTTCAAGGACGGTGGGTTCACGTCCAACGACCGCGAGATTCGCCGCTTCGCGATCCGCAAGGTCATGCGCAACATCGACCTCGCCGCCGAGCTCGGAGCCAAGGTGTACGTCTGTTGGGGCGGTCGCGAGGGTTCTGAGTCAGGAGCCGCCAAGGATGTCGCGGCGGCACTCGACCGCTATCGCGAAGCCTTCAACATCCTTGGAGAGTTCGTGCACGACAAGGGTTATGACATGAAGTTCGCGATCGAGCCCAAGCCCAACGAACCGCGCGGCGACATCCTGTTGCCGACGATCGGGCACGCACTGGCGTTCATCGAGACGCTCGACCGCAAGGAGGGCGTCGGCGTCAACCCTGAGATCGGGCACGAGGAGATGGCCGGGCTCAATGCGGCCCACGGTTATGCGCAGGCGATGTGGCAGGGCAAGCTCTTCCACATCGACCTCAATGGTCAGACCGGTCCGCGCTACGACCAGGACTTCCGCTTCGGCGTCGGCAACGTCCGTGGCGCGTTCTGGGTAGTCGACACCTTGCTCGCAGGTGGGTACGACGGACCAGTGCACTTCGACTTCAAGACGCCCCGCACCGAGGACGACGAAGGTGTGTGGGCTGCTGCCGCGGCCTGTATGACCAACTACCTGATCCTGCGCGACAAGGCGATCGCCTTCCGCGCAGATCCAGAGGTTCAGGCGGCGCTCGTTGCCGCCAAGCTGCCGGAGCTCGCCAAGCCCACTCTCGACCAGGGCGAGACCTGGAGCGAGCTTGAGTCGTCGACGGGCCCGTCGGCAGATGAGCTCGCAGCGTACGGCGCCGGCTTCGAGAGGCTCGATCAGCTCGCACTTGAGCACCTGTACGGAGTTCGTGGCTAGATGAGTCACAGCCGTCCCGGAGGCACCGAGGACCTGCGCCGGCAGAACACGGCACTGGTGCTCCGTTCGCTGCGTGCGGAAGGAGCGGCAACACGCACAGAGCTCGCCCGCCGCACTGGACTCGCGAAAGCTACGATCGGCACGATCGTGGCCGAGCTCGGCACAGGCGGAGCAGTCAGCGAGGACCAGTCGGCTCCCTCGGGACGCGGCCGTCCCGGCCGGCCCGTCACGCTCACCGGCGAGTCGATCATCGGCCTCGGCTTCGAAGTCAACGTCGACTACCTCGCTGCGGTCGCTCTTGATCTCGGCGGCAACGCCCGTGTTTCGACGATTCGTCAGGTCGAGGGAGATGGTCCGCCCACGATCGACGAGGTGCTCAGCCTGGTCACGGCGACCCGGGACTCGCTGATCGCCGCAGGTCACAGCATCGTCGGAGCCACCGTCGCGGTGCCGGGGCTTGTCGAGCACGACAACCGTACGATCGCGTGGGCACCCAACCTGGGCTGGGACAACATCCGGCTCGCTGCGCAGCTCGAGTCGGCCCTCGGCGGCACGTGCCCCGTGACGGTCGACAACGACGCCAACTGTGCCGCCCTCGCGGAGGCGTCGCATGGTGTGTCGACCGACGTCGAGCACTCGCTCTACATCACCGGAACCGTCGGTATCGGAGCAGGAATCGTGCAGGACGGCAGGCTGCTGCGTGGCGGTGCCGGGTTCGCCGGCGAAGTCGGGCACATGCCGATCGGCGACGACTCATCGCTGTGCGGCTGCGGACGTACTGGCTGCTGGGAAGCCTCCGTCGGTCTCCGCGCCATGCTCAAGGCAGTGGGTATGGACGAGAGCGATACACCGCTGAGCACTGCAGTCACGGTCGCCGAGCGTGCAGTCAACAATGCCGGCGTACGCGCCAGCCTGGAGACGCTCGGCGCCAGCCTTGGTACTGGCCTCGCCACTCTCGCGACCGTCATCGATCCATCTGTCATCGTCCTCGGCGGCTACTTCGTACCCCTAGGCCAGTACGTCGTGCCAGCTGCGGAGCAGGTGCTCGCCGAGCGTCTGCCAGCCGCGGAAAAGCACCTGCCGGAGATCCGGCTCAGCTCGCTCGGCATCCACGCTGCAGCACTCGGAGCCGCTGAGGGCTCACTCGCCGGCGTCTACGCCGGCGCCGTGTCCATCTAGCTGGCGAGGACGCTCTCGACGTCGTGGCAGGCACTGGCCAAAACGGCGACGGGATCGCTGAGCAGTGGGCCGAAGGCCAGCTCAGCCGCCCCGAGCAGCACTGAGTCACCACCCAGTCCCGGCACGCACACCTTGAGATGTTCACGCGGCGCCGTGAGCGCATGTGCAGCAAGACCGGCCTCGACGTCTTCGCTGACCAAGGGGTACAAGGCGCGAAGATAGCCACCGAGCACGATGACCCTCGGATTGAGCAGGTTGACGGCGCCAGCCAGGCCTCGGCCCAGATGGCGGCCGACCATGCGCAGCTCAGGTGTCGCCTCGCTGACGCTCTTGAGGAATTCGCCGAGTGCCGCAACCCGGTCGGGTGGACAACCGACTGCCAGCGCAATCGCGGGGGCACCGATCTCGGTCTCCCAGCATCCGCGGCTTCCGCAGTGGCAAAGTTTGCCGTCCGGCGTGAACGGTAGATGACCAATCTCGCCGGCGTAGCCACCCGATCCCTCGAGCGGCGCACCACCGACGATGACGCCGGCACCCACTCCGACCTCCCCTGAGAGATAGATCAGGTCGTCAACACCGACGCCGGCACCACGAAGATGCTCGGCCAGAGCGCCAAGGTCGGCATCGTTGCCTAGCACTGGCCGATCCGACGTCGTGATGCGATCGGCGAGGATCTGCGCAAACGGCACGTCGTGCCAGCCCAGGTTGGGGGCAAACCGGACCAACCCGTCCTCGGTTCGGATGATGCCCGGCACACTCACGCCGATGCCGACCAGTGAAGCCTCAGATTGGACGTCTTTGACCACCAGTCGCATCAGCTCAACCACCGAGTCGCCGATCGCCTCGGGATCGTGTGACGAGGGGATGGGGCCGGTCGCCCGCGCCTCGACCGTTCCACCGATCCCGACCCGTGCAACCGTCAGACCATCGACGCGTACATCCGTGGCGAGCACGTAGGCGCCATTGCGCGTCCGTACGTCTACCGACGGTCGACCGGCGCTGATGCGTGTGCCTGACGGCTTGACCTGCTCGGCAAGCCCCAGTGACTCCAGCTCGGTGACGAGGCCCGCAATGGTGCTCCGGTTGAGTCCCATGCGAGCTGTGAGCTCCGCACGCGAGATCCGTCCAGCACGGTGCACATGGCCCAGAACTGTGCCCAGGTTGTGTCGCCGCACATCCTCCTGGTTGGTTCCGACGCCTGTGCGTCCAGCGGAGGACACGGTCTAGCCGAGACCCGTGGCGGACCGCCGCCTACGTGAGATGGCGTCGACGCTCGCTGCAAGCAACAGCACGACACCGGTGACGACGAAACCGATCCAGGCAGCCTGGGCGAGCAGGCCTAGTCCGTTGACGATCGTGGCGATCACGAGGCCGCCGATGACTGCGTCGCTGGCCTTGCCTCTGCCGCCGTACAGACTGGTCCCGCCGATGACCGCAGCACCGACCGCGTAGAGCAACACGTTGCCGCCGCCCGATGAAGTCGACACCTTCCCGCCGTACGACGCCGTGATGATTCCGCTGATGGCTGCCATGGCAGAACACAGCATGAACACCGTGATGCGGATGCGGGCGACATTGATTCCTGCGCGACGAGCCGCTTCGCTGTTGCCGCCCACCGCATAGACATGGCGGCCCCACGCCGTGCGACCGAGAACGAAGGTCCACACGACCAGCAACACGACGACCAAGGGCAGGACGTAGGGGATGCCCATGATCGGGAAGTTGGCGTTGACGCTGCGGTTCTGGTTGAGGATGAACGTGACGGCCAGAAGGATCGCACTTAGCGTCAGGATTTGTGCCACTACCACGGCAAGTGGCTGGTGCTGAAGCTTGGCGGCAACCTTGCGGCGGTGTGCCAGCAAGGTGATCACGGCGTAGAGCGCGGCGATGCCGACGGCCGCTATCCAACCCCACGCAACACTGAGATTGTCGTTGGCGATACCGCTGATGACCGGATCGTTGACGCGAACCGATCCACCCTCGCCGATCAGCACCAGTGGCACCCCTTGCAGACCGAGGAAGAAGGCCAGGGTCACCACGAATGACGGAATGCCCAGCCTTGCGACCAGCAAGCCGATCACGACGCCGATCACGGCTCCAATCAACAGCGCAGCGAGCACGGCGAGGTACCACGGCTGATCGTGCTTGACGAGCAGCACGCCCATGACGCAAGCGGAGACGCCACCCGCAACACCCGCGGACAGGTCGATCTCGCCGAGGAGCAACACCGGCACGAGCGCCATTGCGAGGATGATGATCGAACCTGACTGGGTGATCAGGTTTGCCATGTTGAGGTTCGACAGGAACCGGTCGTTTGCGAGGCCGAATACGATGAACAGGACAACCAGACCAAGTATCGACGGCAGCGCACCCATGTCGCCGCCGCGTACGCGGCTGATGTAGGCCCGTACGGACTCGCCGAGCGTGTTGGACTGTGTCAGGTCGGAGGCGAATCCGGCCTCTTCTGAGTCAGTGTCGATATCAGTCATGAGGTGCTCGCAGCCTTCGGACCGGCAGGACCGGTGATGTCAGCAGAGTGTCCGGTTGTGATGAGCTCGACGACCTGTGTCGAGTTGACGTCCTTGGTGAGGACCTCGGCGGCAACCCGACCGAGGTAGAGCGCGGTGATCCGGTCGGCGACCTCGAACACATCGGTCAGGTTGTGCGAGATCAGCAGGACTCCAACGCCCTGATCGGCGAGGCGACGCACGAGGTCGAGCACCTGGCGTGTCTGAGCCACGCCGAGTGCGGCGGTCGGCTCATCGAGCAGTACGACCCTCGAGTTCCACAGTGCCGACTTCGCTATGGCGACCGTCTGGCGCTGGCCGCCTGAGAGGCTGGCGACGCTCTGACGGACCGACTTCACGGTGCGCACTGACAAGGAGGCAAGCACCTCGCGGGCCTTGGACTCCATGGTCGTCTCGTTGAGCAGGACCCCGTTGGTCATCTCGCGGCCAAGGAACATGTTCTCGACGATGTCGAGGTTTTCGCACAGTGCGAGGTCTTGATAGACGACCTCGATGCCGAGAGCGGCGGCATCTTTGGCATGCGTCACGCTCTGGGGCTTGCCGTCAAACAGGTACTCCCCCGAGTCCGCGGGATAGATGCCCGCGATGGCCTTGACCAACGTCGACTTGCCCGCACCATTGTCACCCACCAGCGCGGTGACCTCACCGGGGTAGATCGCGAGGTCGACGTCATGGAGGACGTGGGCGACGCCAAAGCTCTTGTTGATTCCGCGCAACTGAAGCAGCGGAGATTTGTCGTTCATGGCAGACCTTCCGGCAGCAGGTTTCAGATCTGGCGATGCTACG